>CAYHEY010000076.1:0-4122 GCA_964355735.1 Candidatus Woesearchaeota archaeon | reverse complement strand
AGTCTATTATAACAAACCTTGCTCTAAGAGCGCCTGTGTCTCGAACTTCTGCAAATTTGCTTAGCTCTTTAGCAATTTTTATATTAGTGCTGTTTATAGGAGCAGCAATTCTTATTGTAACTCCTCTTTTTCTTGCTTTAGCAAGAGAAGGTTCAAGAGCTTCAAGCTTTCTATTCAGTCCAATAGCAGTTGTAACTATTGTTATAGTCTTATCTGCTTCTCGTATCAGCATATCCAAATGGCTGTATACATTCTGTCTTCCTTTCAAACTTCCTGTCAAATCTCCTGGCTCAACAAACTTTGCTCCTTCTGAGAACAAGCCAGTTAATTCTCTGAGTATATCTTCATCTTTTAATTTTTCAAGCCTCTTAGATTTTTCTTGAGCATCTCTTACAAGATTTTTTTTAACTCTCTCAACAACTTCTTCAGGTTTAAGAGCAACAAACTTTATAGGCTTTCCAAGTTTCATAACTATAAATCCTTTTTTCTCTAAAGACTCAAGTATATCATATGTTCTAGAACGAGGAACATCGCTTATCGATGATAATTCTCCAGCAGTAGAAACCCCACGAGATAGTAAAGCAGCCCAAACTTTAACCTCATACAAATTTAAATCAAAAATCTTCCTTAATCTGCTTAAAAATTCTTCACTTACTATCATTGTTATTATTTTTACACCCTTTTTATTGATTTTTATATGCATTGGTAGTATTTAAATCTTTTTATTCACCAAAGTATATATTAAAGATTTTATCGTCGATAAAATATTATTTAATATTCTTCAGGGTCTATTATTAATTACTTTTTAATACAACAGAATCGGGAATTTTAGAATTATTCTATAGTAGGTAATTTATAGTTTATTGAATAATATCTCAATTTCTCTTTCCTTTATTCTTTCCTTGCTTTCTATTTGCATTTTTTTACTAACTCTCTGCGAAGAGATTTCTATTTTTTTAGAATTTGTTCTTTCTTTAATCATCTCTTTGTAATTCTCAAGCATCTTTCTTAGTTTTTCATCAACAACAATAGCCAGCTCAATACAATTTTCTTTGACCAATCCTGCTTCTTTCCTCATTGATTGAACTTTTCTGGATATTTCTCGAGCAAAACCCTCTGCTTCAAGCTCAGGAGTTATTTTTATATCCAGCTCTACACTAATTTCTTTTGCTTGCTTAAATTCTATCTTCTTCAAATTAAGCTGATTCATAATTATTTCTTTCATTTCTTCAGATAATTTTTTCTCACAGGAAATTATAGCTTTAGCAAGCGGCCATTTCAGTCCTATTTGTGCTTTATCTCTCTCAAACAATCCTTTTTCAATTATACTCATCATAAAACCAAATTCTTCTTCCAACTTAATATCAATTTTTTTCTCATCAAATTCTGGCCAAGAAGAAAGATGAATTGATTCTTTCCCAAAATCTTTATGAATTATCTCTGTTATAAAGGGGGTATAAGGTGCAAGTAACCTTGAAATCTTATCAATTATCTCCCCAACAACTTTTTTAACATTTTTATCTTCCCTATCTCTTATTATTTTAATATAAGTTTTAGAAAAATCTTTTACAATAAAGTCCATTATCGGTTTTAATCCTTTTTCTATATAATACTCTTCAAGATTTTTAGTAGTCTCTTTTATTGTAGAATTTAGTTTGGATATAATCCAAATGTCTTCTAATTTCTCTTCTGCTTTTTCTGAATTGCTAATTTGCGTATAGAACTGATAAGTATTCCATAAAACATTTAAAAAAGGAAGAATATCTTTTTTAACAAGAGTTATTCCAAATCTCTTTGAATCTCCAATATCCATTGTACAGAATTGAAGTCTTGTTGCATCTACCCCCACATTATCAATAACTTCATCAGGATTCAAGATGTTTCCTTTGCTTTTTGACATTTTTTCCCCTTTTTCATCAATAATATGTCCAGCACATATAACATTTTTAAAAGCAGTCTTATCAAATAAAAGAGTAGATATAACATGGAGAGTATAGAACCAGCCCCTTGTTTGATCTATTGCTTCAGATATAAAATCATAGGGATGTCTTCTCTCGAACTCATCTTTATTTTCAAAAGGATAGTGAAATTGTGCAAATTGTGCGCTTCCAGAATCATACCAGCAGTCTATAACATCATTTACTCTTTTCATATTCTTTTTACATCTAGAGCATCTTAATTCAATAGAGTCAATCCAAGGTTTATGCAAGTCTATTTCTTTATCAATAATTTTTTTTACAATTCTTTCTTTTAATTCTTTTATGCTCCCAATAATCTCTTCATTTCCACAATCACACCTCCATATAGGCAGCGGTGTTCCCCAAAATTTCTTTCTAGATAAAGCCCAATCTTTAACATTATTTAGCCATTCTCCAAATCTTCCTTCTTTTATGTGTTTTGGGACCCAATTTATTTCTTTATTTAGTTCTATAAGTCTCTCTTTTTTAGCTGTTACTTTGATGAACCAAGATTTGATAGCATAATATAATAGGGGCGAGTCACATCTCCAACAAAAAGGATAATCATGTGAAATCTGTTCGGTTTTATATAGTAAATTTCTTTCTTTTAATTCTTGTTTAATGCGTTTTTCTGCATGTTTAACAAATAAACCTTTGTATTTGGGCACAATATCTAAAAATTTACCATCTTCTCCAACAGTATGCACCTGCGGTAAACCAATTTTTAATCCAACTTCATAATCATCTTCTCCATACATCACAGCAGTATGAACTATTCCTGTTCCATCTGTGGTTGTTACAAAATCTGCTGTAAATATCTTATGAGAATTATTATTTTGTGCTTCTTTTATATCAAATAGGGGCTTATATTTTATTCCCTCCAGTTTTTCCCCCTTTATTTCTTCTAGGATTTTGTATTCTTCTTCTATTACATTCAACCTATCTTTTCCGATTATAAATTTTTCTCCATTATCAAGTTTTATTTTAACATAGTCTATATCCTTGCCCACAGCAAGACCAACATTTCCTGGCAGAGTCCAAGGAGTAGTAGTCCAAGCAAGAATATATTCGTCTTTTTTCCCAAGAATCTCGAATTTAATATAAACAGATTCTTCTTTTATATTTTTATAGCCCTGCGCCACTTCATGGCTAGAGAGGGGGGTTTCACATCTTGGACAAAAAGGAACAACTTTATGACTTTCATATAACAATTTTTTATTATACAGCTCTTTTAGACTCCACCATATACTTTCAATATAATTATTGTCCAGAGTAGCATATCTATTTTCTAAATCAATCCAATAATTAAGTTTTTCTGTAGATTTATTCCATGATTGGATATAAGAAAACACACTCTCCTTACATTCTTTTATAAATTTTTTTTCTCCAAATTTTAAGATATCTTTTTTTGAATTTAGTCCGAGCTTCTTCTCTATCTGAACTTCAACAGGCAAGCCATGACAGTCCCAACCAGCTTTTCTTGGGACATTAAATCCTTGCATATACCTAAACTTGTTTATTATATCTTTGAAAGTTCTGACTTCAAGATGATGCAGTCCTGGTGGAGCATTTGCAGTTGGAGGACCTTCAAGAAAGCTAAACAATTTTTTTCTCTTCTTATCATCACTAACAGCCTTTTTTATATCATCTTTTTTCTGTATTCTTACAGCATCTTCTTCTATTTTTTTGAAATCTATCATCTTCTTCTCTTAGCTCTTAGAAAACCGAGTCTTTCATCATTTAAATATCTTGTTTTTTCCCTATTAGGAAGATGATCTATGTATGCTCTTATCCTTTCTCTAAGTTCTTCAAGATTCAGGTTGTCCAATCCTCTCGGTGAAAGTTCTGATACTCTAATTAGAGCCATATAAAAATCAAATAATCCATTTTTAGAAGCATATCTACGAACTATTTTTCTTTCTTCTTCAGGCAAATTAAAGAATTGAGCAAAATATGCTTCAATCCCCTCTAGCCCTTTTGTTCCAACAGTTATTTCAAGTTCTCTGACAGATGGGGGCGCTTTTTCTCTTTCAATACCTGCAAGATATTCATCAATAAAACTCATAAAATCTCCAAGGCAAACCAAAGAAAGGTTTGACTATGCTATAATAATTATTATTAAAGAATTTTTTATTTGTTGCAATTGGATTCAATATATCCCTGC
>CAYHEY010000075.1:0-4131 GCA_964355735.1 Candidatus Woesearchaeota archaeon | reverse complement strand
ACCATTCTTTTCATCAATTTATGGGTGATAAAAAAGAAACAGAACAAGAAGAACTTCTTCTAGGAATCGATGATGCTGAATTTCTAAATAGAAAGATATAAATACTAAAAAAGGTATGATGTCCTGTAATGGGGCATACTAAACTTGAAGAACAGATTGCTGAATGTGTAGGTCTTTGGCTAGCAGAAGGTAGCACGAATTCTAAATCCGAAATTACTTTTACTAATAATTGTCTTCAGCTAATTGATTTATTCAAAAAAACAATGAATAAATTATTTAAAAATAAGAAATACAATCAAAGAATTTATGTTTATTCTAATGATGGCAGAATAATTAATATGCCTTATGAAGACTGTATCTACAAGTATTATACTCATAAAAGAGCAACAAAACCATACTTCATTTTCAGAATTGCTTCTGTTAAAATAATAAAAGAATGGAGTAGCATAGTTAAAGAAAGATTAAATAAGCCAAAATTTTATCCTGATATTTTAAGAGGATTTTTTGCAGGGGAAGGAAATGTAAAGGAAGGAAAGAGAAGCGCAAGAGTACTAAGAATCTCTCAGTCTATTCAGAAGGATTTTATCAATAAACTGCTTAATGAGATAAAGATCTCTTATAATTTTACAACTAGTAATAGAGTGTATAATATCTCAAATAAATCTAATTGGGATATTTTTGCTAAATTTAATATTGCCGATTTGCATCCAGATAAAAAGGAAAGATTTTGGAGACTATACAATTCGTATAAAGAAATTCATTATAAAAATAATTATTTGTATGAAGAAGTTTATAAGATTTTGAAAGAGCCATTAACAACAAAGAAACTTTCAACTATCTTCAAGAGAAGTTTTGCAAGAATACAAGATGTTTTAATATTATTAAAAAAGGAAGGAAAAATAAAAAACTTCAGAATTGGTTCTATTGATTACTGGACAAATAATAAGAAACTGATCCTAATTTCCTATAAAAAAGGTAGATATCTCTCATTGTTAGATAAACCTAAACTAACTTCAGAATTTGCAAAAGAATTTAAAGTAGATTGGAAGTCTTCTTTTAGAAGACTTAACGAACTTAAAAAATTAAAATTAGTAAGGCAAAACTCTAATGGAAAATGGCTAAAATTACAGAACAAGAAAAAAACAATAGTTCTTTGATAATTGGTATTGACGATGCCGGTCGCGGATGTTTAATTGGAAATATGGTTTTGGCTGGCTGTATGATTACTCCGAAAATGGAGAAGGAATTACAACTTTTAGGAGCCAAGGATTCTAAGCTTCTTACACCAAAAAGACGTGAAGAGTTAGCAGAGCTAATAAAGAAGAAAGTCATATCTTATAACATTCACATGTCCACGCCTGCCGAAATAGATACAGGCATGGGCATAGGTTTAAACTTGAATCAAGTAGAAGCAATGGCAGCAGCTCTAATAATAACAAAGTTAGTAGAGCCTCTTTCTGCAAGTGAGCTTGAAAATCTAACTGTAATAATAGACTGTCCTTCAATAAACACTCAAAGATGGAAAGAACAATTGCTTGAATATCTTAAAAATAAGAATATAAAAATCCACTGCGAGCATAAAGCAGATTTTAATCATCCTGTTGTTTCTGCTGCTTCAATCATAGCTAAGACAACACGAGACGCAGAAATCGAGTTATTAAAAAAGCAAATAGGAATTAATTTTGGTTCAGGTTATCCTGCTGACCCTATAACAAAAGCTTTTCTTGCAGAAAATGTTGATGGCTTCAAGAAAGAAAGAATATTTCGTGAGTCCTGGAGTACCTGGCAGGAAGCAAGAAATAAAAAACAAGGATTTAAAGATAAAAAGAATAAGCAAGCCGGCTTAGATGAGTTTTAGAGATTCTAGTTTTAAGAGAGCACTCATATTAAGTAAACCCTAAATCTTAATATAACCCTCTACTTGAACTTGCAAGTCTATAGGATCTTCGAGTTACTTAAATGCAAATTCTCAACTCAATCAACTCGCTTACTCAATTCTCTCCTCTTGCTCGAGAATTTTGTCAATTTATATTAATAATATCTTCGATAACATGAAGTGTAGGTTAATTAAATATAGATTGGATAGTCTAATTAAAAAAAGCTTCATTTTTATTAAGTTTGGATAAAATTAATTAAAAATTATAGGTCAATAATCTTTAAATACAGCTAAAAGGATATAATCTTATAAGAAAAATGGAGGAAAGAACTTTGGGTTATAAAGAAAGCATTTTTAGGAAAGGTGTCTTCTCAGGAAAACCTAGGTTTTCATAAGAATAGAAATGCCCTACATAAAAGAATTAGTGATACATGGATTCAAGAGTTTTGCTAGAGAAACTCATATTCCTCTTAGAAATACCATGAATGTTGTTATAGGCCCAAATGGATCTGGGAAATCATCGAAATATTCTACCCTAGTCACCCTTGCAGATGGCAAACAAGTAATGCTTGGAAAATTAGTTGAAGAACAATTAAAGAGAGCTAAAGAAGGAGAAATAAGAAATCTAGATGATGGGGTCTATGTTGATGGAGAGAATTCAATAGAGATTATCTCCCTTAATAAAACTACTATGAAAACCGAAAAAAAAGTAATTTCTAAGTTCATAAAAAGAGATGGAGAAATAATCTATAAATTAAGAACAAGAACAGGCAAAGAAGTGGAGGCAACAGGCTGTCATCCAGTCATGATTTTTAAAGAAGGTAGAGTAGAAAGTTCTTTAATTAGGGACCTTAAAAAAGGAAGCCTCATAGCTACTCCGAGAATAATAGATATATTGGGGAAGAGCAATTTTAACAAGGACATAGCAAGATTAATAGGCTATATTATCGGAGATGGATATATCGCTAAAGATAGAATAGAATTTACAAATAATGATAAAGAAGTTATTTCGGATTTCAAGAATATAATTAAGACTAAATTTAATGTTGAAATTAAAGAAAGGTTAGATAAGAATATTACACGAATCTATATTCGAGATAAAGGTTTTGTTAAGTATATTCGAGATTTGTTTGATCCTTCATCGATAAAATCAATAACTTCTTCATATAAAAAAATCCCTGAAATCTTCTTTGAATCAAATAAAGAGATAATATCTAGCTTGCTCTCTGGCCTTTTTGATACAGATGGAAGTTCAAGAAAAGATATAGCTATTATTGAATATTGCACAAAGAATAAAGAACTTGCAAATCAAATTCAAGGATTATTATTAAGATGGGGAATAATCTCTAAGATCAAAAAGAGATTGTGCTGTGCTTCAAACACAGAAAATAAAACAAAAAGAGAGTACTTTTATATTTATATATATGGACAAGAGAATCTTAATAAATTTCTGAATAATGTGCCTCTTAAAGTAAAGCATAAAAGAGATAATATCTTATTTCATTTATCAAAGGACATACATTCTAATCCCAATACAGACATACTTCCACCAGCTGTTAATTTTATAGTAAGAGATGCAGTTAAGGATCTGGGTATAAAAATAAAGCCCATAAGACAAGAGTATCCAAGTTTATCAGCTTATCTAGAGAATAGATGTGCTCCCTCAAGAGCAGGAATATTAAAATTTATGCCTCTTTTTGAAAACAAATTTAATTCTCTTTCTGAATATTATCAGAATATAAAGCTAGACCAAACAGAATTAGTAAATTGCATGCAAGAGCTTCACATTTCGGGAATAGAAGCAGGTAAGCAGCTTGGATTAAATCAAGCAGTTATAATGCGAGATTGGGCAACAGGCAGATTTAATGCAAAACCGCAGAATCTTCAGAGATTTTATGATTTTATAAGAACAACCCTTGGATTAAGAGTCATTAGAGCTTCACAGGCAATAAAGACTCTTAAAACTCTTGCCAATTCTGATATTTATTGGGATGAAATTGTTTCAATAGAGCAAGAAGAAAAAGAGCCCTTTGTTTATGACTTAACAATACAGGATAATCATAACTTCATAGCCAATAATATATTTATTCACAATAGCAACATCACAGATGCTATATGTTTTGTTCTTGGAAGAATGGGCAGCAAGAGCATGAGAGCAAAAAAACTCTCTAATCTTATATTTGCAGGAACACACCAATATAAACCAGCAAATGAAGCAAGTGTGGAACTTATTTTTGATAATTCAGACAAAGGAT
>CAYHEY010000074.1:0-4141 GCA_964355735.1 Candidatus Woesearchaeota archaeon | reverse complement strand
GATCTTGCTTCTGTAACAGCAAGTGTAAAATTTGTTTCTACTTTAACAGCACTTGAGACAATAGAAACTAAATTAGGTATCAAATCTGCCTGTCTTTGATATTGATTATTAACTTCACTCCATTTAGAATTAATATCTTGATTTAAAACTACAAAATTATTATAAGCCACTATTAAATAAAGAAGAACTATCAAAACTACGGCTATTACAGCAACTAATATCCACTGATTTCTTTTTAGCTTCATATTATTATTAAGATAAGGGTCTTTAAAAACCTTATCTTCCTGCCCCTCCTCCTCCACCCATTCCTCCTCCAAACCCGCCTCCACCAAAACCTCCACCACCATGTCCTCCAAGACTGCCTAGATAAAAACCTGCAGCAGAAGCAACAGCAATTTTTCCTATATGATTATGTTTGCATTTATATAAACTTTCATTTCCTTCTTTTCTCAAATATTTCATTCTTGTTCCGTCTTTAGAACATCTTACTCCAACCATTATCTTTGATAGAATTGGAAGAACAATCATTACTAGGACTCCTAAAATTTCTGAAATAAAAATAAAAAAAATAAAACCAACTATAATTGAAACAACATTAAGAGAGTTATATGTCTTTACACTTACATAATCTCCTTTCTTTTTTGTTTCTTCCTGTTCTTCTTTAGTTTTTCTCTTAGCGACTATTTTAAAAATTATAGATGCTATAAATAGCAAAATAACAGCAACAGCTATCCACAGAGGGATATTTTGATTATTTCCTCCTGCTTTTCCAGCTAAAACTTCGTCTTTATTTTCTTCAATAACCTGAACAAGAGCGAGAGTAGAATTAATTATTCCCTCCCGAGTCATATTTCTATCTCTAAGTGGAACATAAGACTCATCGAGCAATCTTCCTATTTTAGAATCAGGTAATATTCCTTCAAGCCCATAACCTGTTCTCACTTCAATTCTCTTCTCTTTAACAGCATATAATATGAGCAGGCCATTATTATTTTCTTTTTTTCCTATCCCCCATTCATTAAGCAGCTTTGTTCCATAATCAGCAGGAACATATGGAGAAGTAGTATTAACGATAACAACTACAACTTCTGCAGTAGTATTCTGTCTTACAGAATTTAAGCTAGATGTTAGTATTGCTTTCTCTTGATTATTAAAAAAACCCACATAATCATTAACATAATGATCATATGCTATCGGAAATTCAGAAGCATTCACTTGTGAAACTAAGAAAATAATTATTATAATTGATAAAATTATCCCTTTTTTCATATTAATTAATAGAAAAGATTGTTTAAATATTTATTTAAATTATAAAACTCCTTGAAAAAATCAAAAAAAGAACAAAAAATCCTAAAAAACCCACAAAAAACCATAATTCTACAAAACAAAAATATTTAAAAAGACAGGTTTTTTAGTAAGATTGAATATGGTGATTAAAAAGACAAGTATTTTTATTTCTCTAGCATTATTAGTGCTCTTTATATCCTCTGCTTCTGCTTTGCTTGAAATTAAAAAAACAGAAGTTTCTTCAATGGCTGTTAGAGATATAAATCTTCCAGCAATATTTAATTTGGATATAACCAATCTTGGAGCAGCAGATTATTTTAGAATATATTCTTTTGCAGGAGTAAACATAGAACCTTCTAAAAGTTTTTTTATAAACGCTGGAGAAACAATAAATCTAACACTTAAAGCTTATCCTACTGCTCCTCTAAAAATCTCTCCTGATTATCTGAGTTTCGAATATGAGATAAAAGGAGATAAAACAGAAAAGCAAAAAGATGAACTTGCAATAAGCATGGTCAATCTTAGAGAGGCATTTGATTTTTATGCAGAGTCAATTAATCCAGAGTCAAGTATGGCTATAATTCACTTGGATAATAAAGCAGGTCATTCATTTGAAGATATTTCTTTGCAGTTAGACTCTTCATTTTTTTCAGATAGAAAACAATTTTCCTTGTCTCCAAAAGAGCAAAAACAATTTGAGATAATTATAGATAAGTCAAAATCTCAAGCACTATTAGCAGGACCATATATAATCAACGCAGTAATAACAACTTACAATGTTTCTGCAAAAACAACAACCCTAATTCAATTTACAGAAAAACCAGGAATAGAAACAAAAGAATCTAAAGAAGGAGTAATTTTTGTGAGGCATGAGATAGAAAAAGCAAATATTGGAAATTTGAATACTATGGCCTCTATTGTTGTGTCAAATAATTTTTTCTCTTCTTTATTTACTAGTTTTAATATAAGGCCTACAAAAGTTGATTGGTATGGTCTAAAAAAGTCTTATATCTTTGAATCCGAGCTTGCTCCTGGAAAAAGCCTTAAGGTCGTTGCTACAACAAATTGGTGGATATTAATAATCATAATCTTAGCCATAGTGCTTATTATTTATTTAGTAGATAAATATTTTAGAACAAAATTAATAATCACAAAACAGGTCTACCCAGTAAGAACCAAAGGAGGAGAATTTGCTCTTAAGATAAGCATAAAAGTTAAAGCAAGAGACTTTGTAGAAAAAATAAGGCTTATAGAAAGACTTCCGCCTATGCTTAAACTCTTTGACAGACCTGGCTTTAGAGCACCAGATAAAATAGACGAATCTAATAGAAGAATAGAGTGGAATATGTCTGCTTTAGGAAGAGGAGAAGAAAGATTATTTGAATATATTGCTTATTCAAAAGTGGGTCTTGTAGGCAGATTTGAGCTTCCTGCTGCAACAGCAATCTTCGAGTCAAACAATAAGCTTAAAGATGTTGAATCCAATAGAGCAGTCTTTGACAATGAGCCAAGAAAGTCAGAATTATAATTTCTGCTTAGCATTATTTTTCTCAAAACTCTTTTATTAACAACTAATAAATTCTGAACGGCTAATAGTAGAATTAATAGAAGCAAGAATTTTTGTTATTTATTATTAAATTATTTTATTATTGATTGATTAAAGTGATGCTAAACCTTCTTTTAATTTTTAGCGAGCTGAGCTTTGCGAGGCGAGCGAGTTATAAACAAATACTTTAAATAGTATTCTTAAGTCATAATTTTATCCCTGCGTGATACCTCATTTTCATTGTAGGTCTTAAATTACTTAAATGAGATATCCCGGCTTAACTCAGCGGTAGAGTAGTTGGCTGTAGACCAATTTGTCCCCAGTTCGAATCTGGGAGCCGGGATTCTATATTTTTGTGATATTGACCGAATTTGTGTCCTAATGTGTGCCGAGAGTATATATGGACAAATAACTCTATAATTCTAGTTTAAATCCAAAATGAAAGATAAAATAGACCCATATAAACATAAAGAGAGATATTTAGCTTGGAAAACCAACACTACAGCAGGAATTCCTGAGATAACTAAAGAGAATTCAGATATTATAAAGCGCTATCTTAGCGATATGGAAGCAGGAATTAATATTGCTACTGGAAGCGTAAAGGGAAGTAGAAGTTATCTTAGACTTAATGCACTAAAGGACAGAATTATAGGATTTTCTAAATATTTTAAGAAAATCTACAACCTCGATAAGATTACAGATATAAATGAAGAGCAAATCTTAAGATTCTTTTCAGATATTCGTAGAGGCTTGATAAAGAACATTAATGGAGTGCCTTACAAATGTGTAGATACTTATGTTAACATATTCAAAGCTTTCTGGCATTGGCATCAGAAGTCTAGCAGAAAACAAGGCATAGAAATTAAGGACATCACTATCGATTTGGATACAACCAAGGAAAAGCCAGAATGGGTTTATTTGACAGAAGAGCAAGTAAGAAAGCTATGCGATAATGCAAAATATGAATATAAAGTTCTTATAATGTTTTTATACGATACTGGAATAAGAGCCCCTACAGAATTAATGAATATTAGGGTTTCTGATTTGTACAATAATTTTAAGGAGCTCTATATTCGAGATGAAATAAGCAAAACTTTCGGCAGAAGAATAAAGTTAATGATATGCTCTGAACTTTTAAGAGATTATGTTAAAGAGAAAGAGCTCAAGCCAAATGATTTTCTATTTCCAATTTATGCTTATTCTGCTGATGGAACTACAACCCTTCAATATTATGATATAGAGCCAACTTTACCAGTATCTAATACCCAAAAAGGAGTTGCGTCTAGATTGGCTTATGTTGGGTCTAAT
>CAYHEY010000073.1:0-4155 GCA_964355735.1 Candidatus Woesearchaeota archaeon | reverse complement strand
CTAAAAATCTTAAATCATTACTTATGCCCACAATGACTATCTGAGTCTTTGGCAGTTCTGCGTTAAGTCTTGTTAGATTATATAAAAACTCACTCGAAATTTTTTTAACAAGTTGATCTACTTCATCTAAAACTAATATAAAAATTTTCTGATTTGAATTATTGATAACATTTATAAATTTATTATAGACTTGGTCTGTAGGTAGGCCTGTAGCAGGTATTTCTTCTCCTAATTTTGTTATTAATTCTGCCAAAAGTCTGTATTCTGTATCTGCTACTTTTTTAAGCTTACAATTGAGATAGACAATCTTTAAAGGATGTTCTGAGTCTTTAGCTCTTCTCAGCATTTCATTTTTTACATAGTGGACTGTTAAAGTCTTTCCACTTCCTGTCTTCCCATATACAAAAAGATTACTTGTTTTTTGACCGATTAGAGCAGGAGCGAGTATAGAAGCCACTTGTTCTATTTGTTTATCTCTATAAGGTATCTCTTCAGGAGAATAATCTGATTGAAGAACACTCTTATTCTTGAATAAAGTTCTCTGTCCTATTGAATCAAATATTTTATTTATGTCAGACATTTTCTAAATTACCTTTTTTTCTAACTCCCTTAAACATAAATCAAGACTTTGGGAAGTTTATAAACTTTTGTATAAACAATTATATATTCACCCTTATTTCACATGGAAAATTCATTCTTTTTTATATTTTACGACGATTCTCATAAAAAACAAAAATAAGAAGGTTGTAATTACTAAATAGAAAGAACACCATTATTTCTAGTGGAATTGGGTTTTTAATACCGAATAAATGATTATAGTACCCACCCTATCATATCTCATGGAATATACTTTTAATAGTATTTATATTCGATAAAATTATATGTAAAAAAGTATATAATCTAATATATATAATATATAATATATATATTTATAAATATATAATAATATAATAAATTAATAATTTTTATTTATAAATCTTTCCAAATGAAATCATAGGGTGTGTCTACCTTTATTTTTTTGTTCCTTTTTTGATGATATTAGAAAGAAGAGGGATATGTTCCTTTTTTAGTCATTATTCAGCACTTAGCTACTCTTTTATTCTAATAAAGTTTACAGATACTTATTCTAAAGTACCCTAAGGCCCTATTAAGACCTCATAAGCATTAACAGAAATTAATATTAGAATATTTAATTTTCTTTTCAATTAATCTACTCATTTTTGCTTTTTTAAATTTATTCTCTTTTTTTAAGATTTTTTATAGAAAAGAACCCATAGTTTTGTTTATAGAAATATTTATAAAGAGCCCTTATTAATTAGAACTATGGCTATGGACAAGAAATCATTAAGAGAATTAATAGGAAAGCTAATTGTAACAAAAGAAGGTAAAAGACTAGGCATAGTTCAAGATATTACTTTTGAAACAAGAACAGGAGAACTAATACACCTGGTTGTAAAAGACCCAACACCCTACACAAGAAGCATTAATCTTGAAAAAACAGAATCCTCTGAGACACTTATTCCATATAATGCCATAATTGCCATAGGCGATTTTGTAGTAATAAGTGAAGAAGATTTAGTTTAATTCAACTTTCTCCTATCAGATTAATATATTTCTAAGTTTATATCACAATTGTATTATAATAATCTTTAAAAACCTTCTAATCTCCAACTAAACATGAGAATAATAGGATTTGCTATAAAAAAAGTAAGTGCTGAGAGAAAAAACCCTATAAAAGATAAACTTGAAATAAAGTCGGGTCTTAATATAGATGACATCTCTCAAGAAGAGTTAAATCTCTCTGCAAAACCCTCTTTAAAATTTGATTTTACTTTTTCGATTGATTACCAACCAGATATTGCCAAAGTAGAAATTCAAGGTGCTGTTATAGCCATAGACGATCAGAACGAAGGAGAAGAAATAATCAAAGACTGGAAAAAGAAAAAATTTAGTCACTCTTCAAAACTAGGTTTATTTAATTTCATCATGGATAAATGCAATCTTAAATCACTCCATCTAGAAGAAGAAATAGGCCTGCCTTTTCATATTCCTTTCCCGAAACTAACTCCTGCCTCAAAACAAGAGAATATTAAGGATAGTAAAGAGAATAATCCAGCAAACTATGCAGGATAATTCCAAATTAATGATTTAAAGTAGCATTACAAAACATTACAAAAAAGAGGAGATGGTCCTCAGAAGCCTAATTCTGATAAATTAAATAACAAACAATAGAAATCAATAAAAATAAAACATGTCAGATGAAGCAAGAAGAAAAGATGAAATTGTCAAATCAAGATTAAATTTTGTTCAAATTTATTCTACAATGATTCTAGAACAGATGAAAGACTCAAACCTAAGAACCGCTCTTCCTCCAGAACAATATCAGAATTTGGTCTCTTTAGCTCAAACATTCAATATTCGCGTAAGAGAAGCCTCAGCTTCTCTGGATTCAGAATTAAATAATGAAGGCCAAGCAAGACACGCCCAAAACCAAGAAGATCCAGCCTATGTCGATCACGCACTTGTTTATATTCATGATGGAAAAGGTCCCACTCATCCTATCCTAAGTGCCCAAAGAGGTTAAAACATAAAATGCCAACAGATTTAAGAACACAAAAACTTGCAAAATTCGTCGTTAATAAAGCCCTTAAAGTAAAACCAAATGAGAACGTAATCATCTCAGGAGGAACAGAAGCAGAGGACTTTATACTATCCTTATATAAAGAAATTATACTTTCAGGTGCACACCCTATTCTTAGATTAGGCATAAAAGAAACATCTTCTTTTTTCTATAAACATGCAAAAAAACACCAAATTGAAAAATTCCCAGATTATTTTGATTATCTCGTTAAAAATTCCCAGAAATATATTGGAATAAGTACAGAAATAAACACCAAAGAACTTACTAATTCCGATTCAAAGAAAGTAATAGCGAGAGATAAAATTGTATTTCCTATCTCGAATTATATAGTCAATTCTCGGCCAAAAATGATCAGGTGCTCTGTGGGTTTTCCTTGTCAAGCTCTTGCTCAAGAAGCAGAAATGTCCTTAGTAGATTATGAAAATTTTGTCTACAATTCCACAATAGGTGTAAATTGGGAAAAATTATCAAAGAAAATAAAAAAAATTCAAGTTAAATTTAAAGAAAATTCTAGCATTCATCTAATAGGAGAAAATGTAGATTTAAAATTTAAAGTTCATGGGGAAAAAGCTAAAAATGATCTTGATTTTGAAAATTTTCCTGCAGGAGAAATTTTTATGGCTCCTTTAAGAGAATCCTTAAACGGAACAATAAAATTTGATTATCCAGCAATAGAATCAGGCAAAGAAGTTACAGATATCTTTTTAAAATTTAAAGACGGAAAAGTAATTGAATCAAAAGCTTCAAAAAACGAAGATTTCCTAAAAGAAATGCTTGCAGCAGATAGCAATTCTTGCTACATTGGCGAATTTGGAATAGGCTGCAATCCAAAAATAAACAAATTCACAAAAAATCTTCTCTTTGATGAAAAAATAGGCGGAACAATTCACCTAGCTTTAGGCATGGCCTACAAAGAGAATGGCGGTGGAAATGATTCTTCAATCCATTGGGATATTGTTAAGAGTATGAAAAAAGCCAAAATAATAGTAGATAATAAGATAATTCAAGAAAATGGTCTCTGGAAAATTTAAAATGGCTCCAAATAATCAAGAAACCCCAAGCCAACCAAATCTAAATCCTAATCCAAGAGAATCTCCAGAGAGTCAACTAAGTTTTATAAATACCCTTCTAGCAGGAACAGTGCATTCACGTTTATCCCACAATTCTAATTCTCAGTCCATAGAATATCAAGCAGGAAAACTTGCTAAACAATTGGGTTATCAACCCTATGAAGAGGTTGAAGTTACTCTAACAATAAAACCAAAGATTAGATAAATTAAATTCCTGAAACTCTTTTTTCCTTCTTAGATATCCCCCAATTTTCCAAAATCTAGGGCTTCTTCTCCAACTTCATTAACAGCATAAACTTCAAACCCTAACAAATCTCTTTCAGGCACAATTGAAAATTCTTTTCCCGAGTTTTCTCTACTCAGAAAATTTTCAGAAAACTCATTTGCAGAGACGCCTTCTGTAATTGAGATAAAACTAGGCAAAATTATAAAATCCTTTTTTCT
>CAYHEY010000072.1:0-4162 GCA_964355735.1 Candidatus Woesearchaeota archaeon | reverse complement strand
TTCTTATGAGTAAACCGACTCGACCTTTTGTCTTTTTATCTTGATATTTGATTGTGAATATTTTGTTCATAGATAATTTTAGAAAAGAGATTATAAAAAGGTAATGCTGTTCGCTTACTCAAGATCAGGTATTAGATTCTCTTCACTTGTTCGAGAATCTTACTAGATTCTTTTAGTAATCTGTAAATTATCCTCTCTGCTTGGGTGAAGTAGAGTTTGCATATTTTACTTATCTAGCAAGACTGATAAAAAATAAAGAATTAGAAAAATAAAAATGAATAATAAATGTGAATTTAAAGATTGGAAAAAACTATTGTTTTTTCTTTTTCTTTCCACCACGAGCCATTTTAGCTTCACATACGTTTCCTTTTCCGTCAACATAGTAAAGAAACCCTGGCTTTCTCTTTACAGCGTTTTTTACAAGAACTGATCCCATTTTTTTACCTCCTTTTTATTAATTTATCTGTATTTAATAGTATAAAACCATCAGGCAAGTATTTAAATCTTTCTCTTCCGTCGGATTTTCATCTTTTTTTAGGTTTTTAGCATGGCACTTCTAGCAAATAATTGAAAATACCGTCGGGGATAACACAATTTTCCCATGGCTTGATAATTTTTATTTCTACTATTTTTCTATTCAAAATCCAGACAGCGATGAATCTCCTGCAGAAAAATGAGTGAATTGCTCTTTTATCCGGTTTTTTCCAGATAAAAAGAAGAGGGGTTTTGAATTTTCTTGGTCTGAACATCAGGCCTCTTATTTGGGAGAAGATACTCGTGCATTCTATATAATTTTTGATATTATATCTTTTGCCTTCAAAGACGAATTTGATTGGTTTTTGTTTTTCTTGATTTTTCTCTCTCTCTTGGATTCTTGATTTGTTTTTTTGTTTCTTTGAGGTCATATTTTTACCACCCACCAAACCAGCCTTTCTTTTTTTGTTCATGCTTTTTTATTTCGCTTTGAACATGATTTATCTCTGAGTTAATACCTAAGCCCTTTAACTCCAGATATTTTCTATAAACCTTTTCTACATTTCTTTCCTGAACAAAATCATGATGTTTAAATCCTCCGCCGAAAGACATGGGGATGTGCATTAATTCATGAATAAGAACTTTATCTTGATCGCCGTTACTCATTCTAGAGAATTGTTCATTTATAACTTCGATTATATAAACTGCTTTTATTCCAAGAGCTAGTTGCCATATTTTTGAGAGTGCATGGCATCTGGCAAGTGTTCTTCTTGATCCACTTCCATGGCTTCTTACAGCATAAACTCCACTTAAACGAACATGCTCCATGCCTAAAGTTTTAGCAATGTCGTAGATTCTAGACATAATATCACTTGCTAACTCATATTTTATACCCATTTTTATTATTTATCGATTGAGTAGTATTTAAAATATCTGTCTCTCTGCTATTAATAAAACTTTTAACATTACTTTAACTTGAGTTGCTGAATTCTCTTTTTAATAACCAGCTTTAAGCTGTCATCTCAAGCCCGTTTAGCTGCACAAGTTCGCTAAACTCGCCAAATATATTAAATTCTTCCGAAAGAAATCTACACGGACTTTAGTCTGTAGATGAATTTCGGTATATATTTATTCTAGAAAAACATTATTAGAGTGAGCTTGTTGCAGCTCACTGAAATAACCTTCAATGTAGTTGTAACTTTCTTACTAAATAAACTTTTGCTTTCGCTTAGCGAAAGCTCTAAAAAAATAAAAAATGGAAAACCAAACACAACTACAAAACAACCAAATAAATACCTACGAACATTATCAACATTCCGTCGGAGTAATGATAATGCACCTTGAATGGTGTACAAAATATAGATACAAAATGTTTCGAAAGCAGGAATATTTGAAACTTGCAGAAGCATGCATAAGAAAAGCTGCTTTCGAACACCAAATAAAAATAATAAAGATTTCAGTAATGCCCGAGCATATTCATTGTGTTGTTCAGGTAAGCTTGAAGTTTTCTGCTTCTAGTTGTTTGCAGATTTTGAAGGGAAGGTCTTCTTACCTTTTCTTTCGTTTACATGCGAAAGCAGAGTTGAGATATCCCAGACATCATCTTTGGAGCAAGGGAAAATTTGCTTCTTCAGTAGGATTTACAGATTTAGAAACTATGAATAACTATGTGGCTGGACAAGAAGAACATCATCTAGGAAACCGCACACTTTAGTGTGCGGAGGATGTCATAATTCTAGAAGCAACAGCAAGTATTTAAATTTTCTTTATCTTGCTAAGTCTATCAGTAAATCCAACCTGCTAATTTGTGCTTCGCATTTTAATCGCCGAAAGAAATCCGCAACATTCATGTTGCGGTTACATTACTGCAGCTTTCTTTCGGGGAATCCAAAAAACAAGGGGCTTTACAAACCCTCCTTTTGAGTGGGGGTGCCCCTTTGTTTTTTCGATACTTAATTAATAAAACTACTAACATTACTCGAGCTAGCATTTTCAAGAGATTTTAGATTATTAAATTTAAGATAAATCTTAAATTATCCTGTGCAGATTGGCCAGACAGTTCTTGAAACCCTATTATTTCCTAAAAAAGGTAGATAGCCTTTAGTTCTCATAAAATCTGCAATTCTTCTTTGCAGTTCTCTAGTATTCTTCGGAGAAGTGCAGTATCTAAGTACATCTATAACTCCTTCTCTGCCATTAAGATAGAAGAAGAGTGCAGGAGTAGTTTCTCCGTTAAGATCTACACATGCTTGTTTCCAGAATTTTACACGAACAGGAAATTTATTGCTACTATATTCTTTTTCTCCTATTATTCTAGCATCTTGAACTTCTAGGTCTTGAATAGCTTCTTTTAACATAAAATCATACCAAGAAGGAAAAGTTGAATTTGTTTGCATATTTTTTAGAGACTATTTTGTAGCTATTTCAAGAGCATCTCTATTTTTCAGCTTATGGTCTTTGCCTACTGCTTTTCCTGTTCTAGCATCTATTGCTTTTACAAAATTCTTGCCTATATCTGTATGAAGTGAGTAGGCAAAGTCTAAAGCAGTACTTCCTTCTGGTAGAAGATAACAATCAGGTAATATATTGCCTTTTGAATCTGCCAGTTTATGAACACCAGCAGGAAATATGGCGATATATTTTAAAAAATCAAAGACAGCTTTATCTAAAACCTGCTGAACCCCTGTTGAACCAAAGACATCAACAACATTTTTTTTAATAGATTCAAGTGCTGATTTTTGTTTGTCTGTAAGCTGTTTTTTTATTTCAAAATCAGAATTGCCAGGTATATAATGAATTAAGCCAGATTTTGCAGCCTCTTTTAAAGCTAATTCAGAATCAGCAGAACAAGGGACAATAAGATAATTTGGGAAAACTGCTCGCATTTTTTCTATGTTTTCTCTAGACTCTTGAAAATCACATTTATTTGCAGCAATAATCATTGGCTTACTTAGAATTCTAAGCATTCTTGCAAAACTGGCTAAATCTTCTTGAGACCATTTAGTAACTTTTTCTATAGATAAATTTGTTTGTCTTATTGCTTTTTTAACAAGTTCTTCATCTATTTTCAGACCAGAAAATTGTTTTGTAATTGATTTTTCTACTCCCCCTGTTTCTCTAGTTACAGAAAGAGTTCTTGAAAAAGTCTTCCAGACTTTATTTAAAATTCCCAAGTACCAGAGGTCTAGTTCATTTTCTAAAAACTTTATATCTTCACAGGGGTCGTGCGTTCCTGGTTTAACTGGCTTGCCCTCTATTGTTGTTCCTCCTGAAGCATCGATAATATGTATAAAACAATCTGCTTGTCTTAAATCGTCTAGGAATTGATTTCCTAAGCCCTTGCCTTCACTTGCTCCTGGAACTAAACCAGCAACATCCATCAAATCAACAGGCACGAATCTAATGTGATTCATACAAAAACCTGTTCGAGGCATGCATTGGGTGTTAAACTCTTTGTCTATACAATCTACTTTGACATAGCCTATTCCATGGTTGGGTTTTATTGTAGCAAAAGGATAGTTTGCTATGAGTACTTCTGAGAGTGTAGCGGCTTTAAAAAAAGTGCTTTTTCCTACGTTGGCTTTGCCGACTATTCCTATTAACATGAAAACTTCAGTAGAAAAACCTTTAAATATGTTGTTAATTGATTAGTTATCATATGAGCCCATAGCTCAGCCCGGTTAGAGCA
>CAYHEY010000071.1:0-4197 GCA_964355735.1 Candidatus Woesearchaeota archaeon | reverse complement strand
TTCAGACGTGTGCTCTTCCGATCTTAGATACAAGAACAGGAGAGAATGTTATGGCTTTTCTTGAAGAGTTAAATAAAAAAGGAAAAACGATAATTATGGTTACACATTCTCCTGAACTTGCACACGAACATGCTAGAACAATTTATTCTGTAAGAGATGGAAAAGTTGAGAAAGTTATGAAAAGAGTAGGGGATAAGTGGAAGGAAAAATTATTCTAGAGATTATAAAAATTGCAAAAGAGCGGGTGCAAGTAGTACAAAAGATACAATAATAGTTATTTTACGAGCAATTCAATCTCATTAACAAATTGTTTAGCTCGTTTTAATGAAGTTTCAGCATAGCCTTTCTTTATGCTTTCTGTCATATCATATTGGAATTTATGTCTTTTTTCTCTTTCAGATTCTAAATCCTGAAAAAGCTTCTCTGCTTGTTCAGAATATCTTATCAAGTCCATTGTTTGATCTTTAGCTTCTTCGTAAACTTCAAATAATTCTTTTGCAATCTTCTTATTTTTAATAAAATAGAAGTAAAATACATCAGACGCAACTTTATGAACTATTTTATCTCCTAACTTTATGCCGTGTTTTGAAAGCAAAGCATTAACCATGTAGAACATTGAATAATAAGATGTTGTAACAACCCAAAGATAGGTTTCAAAATTATCTAGTAATCCCAATTTCTTCTTTATTTCGTTGTTATCAGATATTTGGATTAAAGCATCAGCAGTTTGCAATGTTTTCTTAGCAGTTCTAACATAGAATTCTATTAAGTTGCTATACTCTCCTTTTTTGAACATGCCTTCGTTTTGATACATATTAATATTTGATTCAAGAATCTTTAGCTCTTTTTCTGTTTTCATGTGGACAACCTCAAGCAATCGTAAAACTGCTCACATCCTTTAAAGATAATTGGATTTTTAATTATTTCCTTTCCTACATTGTTTTCTTTTGATTTTAGCATTTCTATGAAGTCCTTATAGGTAAATTCTAAAGAATGAATTTCTAAAGAAGAAAGTCTTTTTACAGAGTTTATTACTCTCTCTACTTCTTCTTTGTCTTTTTCAGAGGTGATAATTGCTACATCTAAATCCGAGTGTTTGTCTGCCTTGCCTTTTGCATAACTTCCAAATAAAACTAGAGAATAATTAGGAAATTTAATATTCTTAATTATATCTTCAACTATAAGGCTTATTTTCTTATTTTTCCGTAAGAAATTAGTTGATTTTTGCGAATTAATAAAGCAAACAACATCTAGATTATTAATATAATCTACAGAGCAATATCTAGACCTGCCTTTAATCTCCTCTTTTATGATCTTCTGTTTTAATAATCTATTTATGCTACTATGTATCTTTACATAAGGTTTGTTTATATTCTTAGATAGGTCTTTTATAGAATATTCTTTGTTTAGATTTTCAATTAAAAATGTAAGAACTTCATAATCAGTTTTCTCAAGTTGCTTGTATACCATGTGTAGTATAATAATATACCTCTAGTGGTATATAAAGCTTTTTATTTGTAAGAGAAACGCCTAAACTCTGCCTGTTTTGAGCATTCAACTTTTTAATTATGAAAATTTTTTATTTTTCTACAATAATGCGAAGCGCTATCTAACGAGCGAGCATATACGCAAAAAACCTCAAAAGAAAGCTTTAAAAATGAGATTTTACTAGGTTATTTAGGGAAAGAGTTCTGGTGGTTTAGGGAGAAAATAAAATATGAAAAACATAAACATAAAAATCATGCTAGGAATTTTATTTGCATTTGCTCTAGCAATTAGCATCAGCTTTTCTAGTGCAGCAGTGCTAGTAGATTCTGTTAATCAGGGAATACTTTATCCTGGTCAAGAAGCAAGCTTAAATGTGAAAGTTAAAAATACTTTTGATAAAAATATAGAAGATGTTTCTATGAATCTTATTTTTTCTGGTTTAGATTCTACAGGAAAACAAATATTATCTCAATTTTCTCCTGTTGGAAGCTCTTCGGATAATGTTGATGAGATAGAAGATGATGAAGCTGAAAGTTTTAATTTTAAAATCAAAGCAAGTAGCACAACAGAACCAGGAGAATATACTCTGCCATATATTCTAGAGTATGATGAAATAAATAGTTCAAATACAACAATAAGAAAACAGGTAACAGGAACACTTGGAATAAGGGTAAACTCAAAAATTATTCTTGATTTCTCAGTTAGCCAAGATAAAAAAGTCATAGGCATGAAAGATAAAGTTAGTTTAAAAATAATTAATAAGGGTTTTGGAGAAATAAAATTTGTATCTGTAAAAATAAATCCTAGTGGCTTCACACTTTTATCGGATTCTAAAGTTTATATTGGCTCAATAGCCTCTGATGATTTTGATACAGCGAGTTTTGATGCAATATTGGGAAAAAATCCTTCTCTTAATGCAATTGTTACATATAAAGATTTTGAAAATAATGATAAAACAGAAAATATAAACTTGCCGCTTACATCATATACTCAAGAAGAAGCAATAAAACTTGGAATTATATCTAAGAATAATACGCCTATGATAATAGGATTTGTTATTGTACTTGTAATTATATGGATTGTTTATAGAATGATAAGAAAGAGGATAAGAGATAAAAGGAGAATGAATAAAGAGAGTACTTAGGGGGATAAGATGACAAGAAATCCTCGAGAAGTAGTTGCCTCTGATTTATTTAGGTGTTGCGGATATTATAGTGGGGCAAGAGCTATTTGTACTGACAATTCTAGAACTAGGCCTGTTGTAAAACTTCTGGCTTTTTCAGATGGCTCTACAGATGTTTTGTGTGCTCATTGCAAACCCGAAGAAAAATATACCTGTGATTTAGGAAGACATTATTTAAAGTTTAAAAGAGGGCAATGCCCTTATATTCGAGGAGAAAAATGATAAAAGATATAAATTATTGGTTAAATGATATGAAGAAAAATGAAGGAGAGGGATTTTTATGGACCTGTATTGAAGAACATCTTGGATTAAGATTTGGAGTAATGGATAAAGCATTATTGATTCGAGAATTTCAGGGCGTAGATATTCAAAGCATTGGCACTCTTTGGAGAGCAACAAGAGATTTTTGTTATAGATATTATGGAGCAGAAACAAGACAAATTGAACATAGTAAAGAAGCAGATGCTCGAGTATATCGGCGTTTTGGAGGCATGAACAGAATATAATAATATGATAAAAGACTATATCTTGCTTGCTTTAAAAAATATTAAAAAGAGAAAGATGAGAAGCTGGCTGACTTTAATTGGAATATTTATAGGAATTGCAGCTGTTGTTGCTCTAATCTCGCTTGGACAAGGTCTTCAAAAAGCAGTAACAGGACAGTTTTCGAGTCTTGGAACAGATAAATTAATTGTAACAAATGCAGAAGCAAGTTTTGGACCCCCTGGCTCAACAGCAGTAAGAAAAATCACAGAACACGATGTTAAAGTTATAGAACAAGTTAGAGGAATAGATATTATTATTCCAAGACTTCTGAGAGTAGTTGCTATAGATTATAATAAAATAATAAATTATGGTTTTGCTGTAAGCATGCCTGAAGATGACAAAAAGTTAAAGATGGTATATGAAACTCTTAATATTGGGGCAGAGACAGGAAGAATTCTAGCTAGAGGCGATAAAGGAAAAGTGGTTTTAGGTCACGATTATTCTAAAACCACAGATTTTGATAAGGCTCTTGCTGTAGGAAATACAATAAAAATACAGGGAAAAGATTTCCAGATTATAGGAATACTTGAACCAGCAAGCACATTTGAGATAAATTCTGTTGTACTGATGCTTGAAAGTGATATGAAAAATACTCTAAATATAGGAGATGAATGGGATATGATAAATATTAAGATTTCTAGTGAAGCAAATATAGATGAAGTTGCTCAAGATATCAGAGATGAATTAAGAAAAGATAGAAACGAGAAAGTTGGAGAAGAGGATTTTAGTGTTCAGACTCCGAGCCAAGCTGTCCAGGGTGTTAATACTATATTAAACATAATTAATTTAATTGTTATAGGCATTGCTGCTATCTCGCTCTTAGTTGGAGGAATAGGAATAGCAAATGCGATGTACACAAGTGTCTTAGAAAGAACTCGAGAAATAGGAGTAATGAAAGCAATAGGGGCAAAGAATTCAGATATCTTGCTGGTTTTTTTATTTGAGTCTGGCTTATTTGGTTTAATTGGGGGAATGATTGG
>CAYHEY010000070.1:0-4342 GCA_964355735.1 Candidatus Woesearchaeota archaeon | reverse complement strand
TCTAAAATTATTTGTAGTTCTATTAATTATATGAACTTTCAAGATAGATCTTAATAAACAATTGGCTTAATCTTATTGCAGACTTCTAGAGCATTTCTTAATCTGAGCTCAGAATCAGAATAAATTGTGAGAAGTTTATCCCCTTTTGTTATTTTCTCGTCTAAAGACTTGTTCAGATAAATACCAGAACCTTTATCAATTGGACAACCAGCTATGCTGGCTATAAGATTTATTTTTTTATTATCTATTTCCTTGACTCTAGAGTTTTTGTTTGAAAAAATTTCGTGTTTATGTTTTCCTAATTTTTGTTTTAGTACTTCTATGGGCTCTACTTTTCCATCTTGAGCTAGGATTATCTCTTTAAACTTATCTAGGGCTTTTCCTGAATTAAGAATAGCTCTTGCAGCCTCTTTACCTTTTCCTTTTTTAATCTGACCGCATAACTCAAGAATTTCTCCTGCTAAAAAAAGTGATTTTTCTTCTAAATCTTTTGGAGCATCTTGTTTTCTCTCCAGAACTTTGATAACATCAATTATCTCTAGTATTGGACCTATGCCTCTTCCTATTGGGGATTCTCCTGATGTAAGAACACATTTTATCTTTAATCCAAATCTTTTTCCCAAGTATTCGAATTTCTCTTTTAACCTTAGACCTTTTTTCTTGTCTACTTTTGCAGACTTTCCATAGGGTATATCTATTAAAACATATTTGCTTCCTACAGAAATCTTTTTGCTTAGCACACTTGCTAAAAGCTGGGCTTCTGGATCTATATCTAAGACTCGCTCTACTTGAATTAATTTATCATCTGCAGGAGATAATCCGAGAGAACCACCCCAGACCATACAAGCACCATGTTTTCTTACTATCTCTTTTATCTCTTCTGCAGAAAATTCAACTTTTGCAATAGACTCGATTGTATCTGCTGTTCCTGCTGCACTAGTTATTGCACGAGAAGAGGTCTTTGGCATAATAAGGCCTGCAGAAGAGCATATTGAGACAACAATTGGTGTGGTTCTATTTGCCGCTATTCCCCCTATAGAATGCTTATCAACTATTTTTCCTTTAAAGCTCAATCTCTGGCCTGTTGAGACCATTGCTTCTATAAGATCTTCTGTTTCTTTATTATTCATTCCATTTTTATAGATCGCAGAAACATAAAAAGCTACTTCTGCTTCAGAAAGCGAATTGCGAACAATGTTCTTAATTATCTTTTCTATTTCTTCTTTAGAAAGACTATGACCATCCATCTTCTTCTTAATGATAGATGTTGTTTCTGGTTTTTCTGTTAGACTAACCTCTAGAGATTCTCCTTTTTTTAGATTAAGAGAAGAAACAACTTCATTAGATACTGCTAATTCGTCTCTTTCTATAAAACCCTCTGCTGTATCAACAACAGCGATTATAGAAATTTCATTTTTAGATATTAAAATTCTATCTCCCACATGGGTATTCATCTTTCTTGCTGTTAATCTATGAAGAATAGCTATTGGCTTTCCTGCAAGAAACTCGAGTATTTTTACTTTTAATCTCATGTTAAATTAATTTATATTTATGAATTTTCTTTTTCTTCTTTTAATTCTTCAGAGAAAAGTTTTCCTTTTTTCTCTCTGTAGACTTCTATAAATAAAAGAAGATAGGCAAGTACAAGGGGGCCAAGTATAAAACCTGCAAGCCCAAAAGCATATATTCCTCCTAGGGCGCCTATTAAAGCAATTGCAGGATTCATCTCTGCTTTTTTTGAAACTATGTAAGGGCTTAGTAAAGTATCTACCCAGTTGATTACAAGAAGTCCGTATATAAGCATCTGAATTCCTTGAACAGTCATGCCATTAACGAATAAAAATATAGTTACAGGTATCCAGACAAGCCATGGTGCAAGAATAGGAAGAATTCCAACAATTGTAGCTAAGACTGTAAGCAATAAAGCATTGGGTATGCCGAATAAGTAATATCCTATTCCTGAGATAATTCCTTGAACAACACCAACAACAAAGCAACCATATAATATGGAATTTGTTACCTGATCAAATCTTCTGTAAAACTTGTCTTCATATTCTTTAGGAAGAGGAAAGAAGAGAGAAAAATGCTCTTTGAAAAAAGCACCCTCACTTATGCCAAAAAATAAAGTAAACAGAACTATTAATAATCCAAAGACAATATTTGGTATGCTAAGAAGAGTATTCTTAAACAAAGCCAGTATAAATTCTGAGATATTAGCATTAAGATGGCTGGCAGTAGCTATAATCTCTCCGCTTATTGACTGGGATTGAGCAAGTGAAGGAAAGAGCTGGAAAAGCAATTTTGAGATGTCAAGATATTTTAGATTTATATATACGTCAAATAACTGAGTTATAAAAGCAGGTACAAAAAAGACAAGTGGAATAACTACAATTAAAACTATTCCTGCTGTGATTATTCCAGCACAGACACTCTTGGATTTTATTTTTGTATTTAATTTCTTGAATACAGGATAGAAAATATAGGCTAAAAGAAGACCAAAAAATATTGGAACAGCTATGGGCTTAATTACGAAGAAAGACAGGGCTATGAGGATGATTATAGTTACAGAAAGTAGGAAATTTTTTGGATATTTTTCTTCCATAAAAAATAAAGGCTGGGCTTATTTATAAATGTTGTCTTGAATATGATATATTAGAGAATATAGGACAAAGGAGATTATTTTTATCTACTTAAGCTAATACAAATCAAAAAACATTTCATTGTAACCCGATAAATTAGTAATCTAATCTCTGCTGTGCTCTTGTAGCCTGATTTTTTAAGTAATGTTTGGATTAATTATTTACCCTATCATAAATGCGGAGCAGAAATTTGGGTTGGGGGTGTTAAGTTGAGCGACTTATCATAAAGAGAATATTTATAAACAATAAAAAAGAAACTATGGTATGAATTGTTTTATAAAAAAGATTTTTGAGGGGCATACTCATGAAGATTCTCTTGTTCATGTGCAGTTTCAGAGATTTTCAAGAGGAGAGTTCAGGGAAAAAGCAATGATTTTATATTCTAAAACAAAAGATAGATACTCGCTTTCTACTACTTTTGAATATGCTAATGAATTTGTAAGATTAATGGCAGAAAAACTTGGAAGCAATAAAGCCAAGATTACAGGAGTTGTTGTTTCAACACGCGATTTGACAGGACAGATTAATTTTACTAGCAAAAAACAGTTTGCAGGAGTCAAACAATATGTTCTTGACTGTGAAATGACAGGAAAAGAGATTTTAGATTTGTTAAATAAATTTCCTACTGCTTTTTTCGCTCTTTCTTTTGCATTGACTGATGAGAGCACAGAAATAAAAATAAAACCAAAGGCACCAATATCTGGAAAACCTTCAACAAAGTCTAGTGAGAAGGGAATTAAAGCTGATTTTTGCAAATTTTATACAACCAATCGAGAATTAACTAGGTATTTTGTATTTGATTCTGAGATAAATGAGAATACTAAAAAAGCAGAAATAAAACATAATTTTCTTATTAATGATATAATAATTCCTCAAGGAGAAAAAGATTTTGCCAAGATGAGAGAATTAGCCAAGAGAAAAGGAAAAATTATTAGATTTCTAAAGATAGATGAAAAAGAGATAAAAAAAGAAGCAGAGTTTTTGGCTTAGATTGAGATTAGATTATCTAGAAAAAAGTTATCTTGTAAAAACTTCTATAAGTTTATTCTGAACTTCTTTGATTTTCTCTTGTTTTATTTTTCCAGCTTTGTATTCTATTTGGGAGACATCTGTAGTAAATATAAGAGACGCCATTATAAAACTATCAGAACTTAAAGAACCTGAAGCAAAATCTTTTTTTGCTAAACTCACTAAATCTTCATCGTTTCTTTGGTTTGTTGTAATCTGAGCAAGAATTACATTTTGTCCTTTGAGTGTTGCAATTACAACAGCAGGTCTTTTCTTTACACTTGAGAAATCAGTATAAGGAAAAGGCAAAACAACAACATCCCCTTTTACAAATCTTTCCATGCTTCTTCATCCTCTTTAGATAACCAATTTTTAGCAAGTGCTTTTTCACTTGCCAACATACAAAGTAAGGCTTCGCTCATATTTTCTTTTTTTAAGGGTCTTAACTCAACCCTATCTGCATAAACGGCGATGCTGATTTTTGTTCCTTCTTTAAATCCTGCTAAATTTCTTGCTACATTAGGAATACAAATCTGTCCTTTTTCTGTTATTGTTGCGGTTCTTATGTCTTTTATTTCTTCGTTCATTTTAATGTTTCCTTATAAGTAAGATATGTAAGAAAGAGTATATAAATGCTTTGATTATTTGAGGTAGCCCACAAATTTACAAAGCGATTGAATGAGCGAAGAGTTAAA
>CAYHEY010000069.1:0-4356 GCA_964355735.1 Candidatus Woesearchaeota archaeon | reverse complement strand
TGGGACTATCTGGCATAATTTGTTCTTCTTATTTGGCTAATTTGTCCCACACCCTCAATTATTAGAGTTTATAAAAATAGTCATAAATATACCTAGTAATAACCTAAGACAGATTATTTAAGAAAATTCGGCAACTCTAATCAATTGCCCAACAATGGGTTTCGAGAGCTGTCCCTATCGCTTCAAAATCTTGGTCTAAGATTGCAATTAATTCTCGAGGGGCCTGTTGTCTATATTCTCCTAAAGTTTCTCTTACATGGCCTATTCTTTTCATTAATCTTTCTCTTCCTTCCAAATAATTTCTTTTAGCAGTTTGATAAAGATCTAAAAAACTCGCTCCTGTCAAAGCATCCAATTTTTCATCAAGCGAACCTTGTTCTTCAAGAGCTTCTGCTTCACTCTCAAACCCTCTTGCTAACTCTTGCTCTTGCTGTAAAAGAGAACAGGCTATTCTAATATCGGAGATCTCTTTTAAAATAAGCCTATATTTTTCTGTTGCTTTTTTCCCTTCTAATTTTCTTGGTTTCATTTTATCAAATTATCACAGAACTCTTTCCCTTTGGCTAGCTAAATCAAATCTGCTTGCTTTTTAAATATTTCTCTAAATCTCAAAAATCCTGCCTTTTCTTCCTACATTGACTACTCGAGTTTTTCCAATTTTTTCTTCTGCACCCTCTAACTCGTGTATATGTGAGTGAATAAATAGATCTGGTTGAAACTCTTCTATTGCTCTTCTTAGAGCCAGATTTCCTTCAAAACCCGAAAGTTCAGATTTTGTTCCAGCCGCATGTAAATGCGAGACTAATATTTTTTTCTCAAGATTTTTTATTTTTTCATTTTCTGATTTAAGTTTTTTGAAGACAAGAGCATCATCAGGATAAAGTGAGAAGTCTGGATTTCCCAAACCAAATATACCAACATCTTTATATTTTACATAATGCTGCCCTAAATCTTTAATTCCATAAACTTCTGCTATTTTTTTTGCTTCTTCTTTTGTCTCCCAATTTCCAGGGACAAAAACAACTCTCTTTCCCCTATCAAGAAAAGGTTTTATTATGTTTTTTGTTCTGACCATTCCAAACATATCTCCTGAAAGTATAACTAAGTCTACATTTTCTCTTTCTGCCATTTTTGCAAGTCTCTCAGATATTCCTGAATCTCCATGCATATCTCCTGCCGCAAGTATACGAAGTTTATCTCTCTTGACCATAAAGATATAGAAGAAAACTAACTTTTAATACTTTCTATATATGTTAAGTTTGACCTTGGACTTAACAAACCGAAAGATATATAAGCCCCTAAATATAGGGATTATTAGACCTAAATATAGGGAAATAGTAAAAAGATAAAAATAAGACTAAAGAATAACAAAATGATAACTAAAGAAGCAGAACTGCTCTTAATATTTACAAGAGAACCATGGAAGAAATATACTTTTACAGAACTAAAGAAAAAATCTGGTAAAAAATCTAAAAGTTATCTTCAAGGATTTATTGAGAAATTTGTTAAAGAAGATATAATTCTTCAGGAGAAAGTAGGGCATTTGCCTATTTACTCACTTAATCTCTCTTCTTCTAAAGCAAGAGCTTATGCTGGTTTTGTTTTAGAACATGAAGGTTGGAATAAGAGAAATATTCCATATAAGGATATGCAAAAACTTATGGATAAAATTAACTACAAAGATTATGTTTTTCTTATTACTGGAAGCTATGTAAAAGGAACACAAACAAAACACTCGGACATAGATGTGGTTATATTTATTGAAGATAGCCTTGAGCCTAAAAAAGTTTATGCTGAACTTAAACTTCAATCAGAACTAAGTATTCCAAAAGCACACTTATATGTTTTCAAGTATTCTGAATTTATTCAAATGCTTACTAATAAAGAAGCAAATTATGGCAAGGAAATAATTAAGAACTATCTAATCCTTACAGAAGGACAAGTCTATTTAAAAATAATAGATGAGGCAATAAAAAATGGTTTTAATGATAAAACTCTTGCTTAAAAGAGCAGAAAATGAAATAGTTACAGCAGAAAAGCTAAAGAGGATGAGCGAGGATTCTGAAACAAAGACATTTATGGAAATTCCTCAAGATATGACTTTTTATAGTGCAGTTATTTCTCATTCATACTATGCTATCTTTTACTCTGCAAAATCTATACTTTTAAGTAAAGGCATAACTACTTCTTCTCCAAGTGTACACAAAAAAACATTTCAACAATTCAAAAAACAATTTGTAGATACAGGAATTCTTGATAAAAAACTTTTAGAGATATATCAAGATTTGGTCATAAAAGCAGAAGTCTTGCTTGAAATTTTTAAATCAGAAAAAAAGAAAAGAGGAGAATTTACTTATACAACAATTCCTCAAGCAAATAAAGAACCTGCTGAAACTTCTTTAGCTAATGCAAAACTTTTTGTTTCCAACATAATGAAAGTCATTGAATCAGCATAAACTAACAAATTTCAAATCATTCCATAGGTAGTAGAATATCGTCTCTATTAGTAATATGTGTTTCTCGGGACTTTTTAGAATTATCGGTTATCAAGCAACACGAAGTCTGGACTCTGTTCTTCTAATAGCAGCTCTAGTCGCTTTCTCTGTTACATTCTTTAACTTTTCGTATTTTTGAAATAAACTTTGAACAATTACACCCAGCTTTTCAGTTCTAATATCTCCAAAATGTAAGCGTGTATATGGTGTTTCTATACCTAATGTTCCAGATTCTGGGGGTTCATAACGCCAATCCAAATTCTTACTAGGCAATGCTCTTTCAACAATTAATTTTAATAATTTTTCATTACCCCAATATTCAACTTCCATAGAGTCTCCTAATTCAGTTGGCCAGCGTGGAACCTTAATTTCTGCAAAAGAGCTAACATCAAAAACAAAATCTGATCCTCTTCCATGCTTCTTTTGACCCAATTGTTCTCCTACACATACTTCAACTTGATAGAACACATATCTATCCCTTGCAGAATCAGTTAAAGCAATTGCAACTTGTGGCAAAGTTTTATCTCTTTTTTCTCGAGTTACTAAAAGATTATCTCTTCTGCTTCTAGAGCAATAAAATGTATATTCCATAATTTAATCATTTTTGGATAATATTTAAGCATTATTGTTCTCTACTAGATATCTCTTAAAGTAGCAGAGTTTGTATCTAGTAAAAAAGTTCAATCCAAACTCCAAGTCTATCAGTTAATTTAAAAAGTAAATATCTGCCTCATAAACGTTATTGTTTAAGATAACTAATACATTTTTGCATTAGTGTTGTAAAATCCCTATCAATTTTCCATTCTTTAGTTATAAATGCTCTTAGAGCTTTATGTTCTGAATATCCTTCATCTTCTGCAAATCCCAAACCTCTAAATTCGAGGTTAAGCAAAACTGTTAAAGCCTCCTTGAGATCTTCAGTTTTACTTTTTCCAATTTCTTTTTCTATTGCTTTCCAATAAAAATCATGAAAATACAGATGCATTATTTCATGACCACAGGTCATAAGTGTAAGTGGAATTGGATAAGCAAATGAAATCATAAACCAATGCTCATCAGGATCATAGGGACAAATATTAATAGTAGTGAGAAAAGCTTTTACATCTACACCAAGTTTCTTTCCAAAGAGATTATCTGCTCTCTTGAAGAATTCTTTTTCTATAGGTCTCCATCCAATTTCGATAGATTTTAGATAAGCAGAGATTTTTTCTGAAGAATAAAGGGGTTTTAAATAATTAATCAAATCACTTCTGCAATCTTTAAGCTTTCTTCCAAAGCATATTTTTCTTAGTTTTTCCTCTACCTTAAAGGTCCCGAACTTAGCCGGATGATTAATTTTATTGCAGATATTTAAACGGTCTTTTTCTTGATCAAAATAGAATTTTACTTTAGTCATAGATTAATAGGCCTAGTTAAGATTAAAAATCTAACTATTAAGATCAGAAAAACAATACAATAATCTTTAAATAAGCTTAAAATTAATATTTTTCATGGCAATAGGATATTATTATGCTGCTCAGAAAATTTATGAACTTCAAGTAGCAAGACAAGATTTACCCGAAGAAGCAACACCAGGCTCAATAGTAGATGTTCCAGAGAAGAGTAAAATAATAAGCAAAAGAGAAGTTAAACCTCTTGATATGAATCTACTAGGGAGAGCACCAACAGATCCAAGACGCATGCTTTTAACAAGATTAGAATAAATCTAGGCATATAAATTCTTAAAAGCCAAAAATAAATAGAAAAATTATGATAAAAGAAAGTAAAATAAGGCAAGATGTAAGAAAATATAGTTCGCGAATTTTATATGAAGATGATAGGTATATAGTTAGTGAAAGCAGTGTTGAAGTTGATACTCATA
>CAYHEY010000068.1:0-4404 GCA_964355735.1 Candidatus Woesearchaeota archaeon | reverse complement strand
AAACCGAAGATGTTTATGCGCAGCCCATCTTTCACCACTACCAGCATTTTGCACAACCATCTGCATTCCAAAATCAGTAGGAGTAATAAAATTAGATTTGCCTTCTGTTTTAGCAGCATTGCCGATTATCGCTAAAACTCTTTCGCCTTCCAAAATCTTTTCTACGCTCATGCACATATTGTTATTTGTTTTTATTTAAGAATCATCCCTTTAACAACATCATCTTCATAACCTGTTCCTTCTCGCGATATAGATATCATGTCAATCATAGTAGAATCCTCAAGAGCCCTAAAAGAATGCACTACTCCCGCAGACAAGATTATTATCTCTCCTGCATTTAAAACAATTTTTTCTGTTTTTTTCATATTGTTTGCTTCTGCAACTAAAACTTCAAATTTTCCAGAAAGTATATAACTATACTGAATTGACTCTTTATGATAGTGATTTCCTCTTACACTTCCAATTGAAGTTGTTATAAGCCCGACATGATTTATCTTTTCATTTAATAAATCGCTTATGCTTCCTCGTTCATCAGAATGAACAGGAACTATTCTTTTAACTATTACGCCCTTCATACTATTATCGGTTCGGGAATAGGGATTATAAATCTTCCTCCTATTTGCCTAAATGCCTCATTGTTTTTAATTATCTCATTAGCAAAATTCCACGCAAGTATAAGTCCATAGTCTGGTTTATCTTCGAGTAGCCGCTCTTCACCTACAATGGGAATATGCATTCCAGGAGTATATTTTCCTATTTTTATTTTAGATTTTTCTGTGGCATAATCAATTAAATCTGTACCAATTTTACAATAATTTAGAAGAGTATTGCCTTTAGCAGGAGCACTTATAGCCACAATTTTCTTTCCTTGCATTTTCAGAGTTCTTAATAGACTAACAAGTTTCTCTTTATGTTTTCTTACTCTTTCTGCAAAGTTGTAGAGGTTCTCTTGATTATATATTCCTTTACTATTTTCCATTTCAATTAGCTCATTTACAATCGGTTTTATTGTCTTCTTACCTTTTCTAGCTACAAAAAATCTTATTGAGGTTCCATGAATATCATACTTCTCAACATTAAACAATTCCAGACCATATTTGTTAAAGAAATTTACAAGAGGTTTTATGGATAAGTACTCCAGGTGATCTAGGTAAATAGTATCATATTCTAATTTTTCATATAAGTCTATAAAATAAGGTGCCTCTACAATAAAGATACCCTCTTCATCAAGCAAGATATTCAGTGCTTTCATAAGACCTTCTTTATCGTCTATATGAGCAAAAACATTTGTTCCTGTAACAATCAGGGCCTTCCCTTTTTGTTTTACTATCTTTTCTGCAACCTCAGGATTAATGAATTCTTGCCATGTTTCTATACCTCTCTCATTTGCTATCTTTGCAATTTTTGGCGCAGGATCTATACCGAGCACCCGCATCCCATTATTCTTGAACCCCTCAAGCAAAACACCCACATTACTCCCAATATCTATGATAAGAGATTCTTTCGCTAGATTAAACTGGTTGCATATAGAATCTGCCATATCAAAGAAATGTTTTTTTCCTGTCTCAGTTATAGAAGATTCATATAAGTATTTTTCCCCATATAATATTCTCGGATTTACAGCATGTGTTAGTTGTGTTAAACCACAATCTAGGCACTGCATAATTTTTAATGGAAATAAAGCTTCATATTCTTCAAGATCTTTTTGTTCAAGTATCTTATCTGCCGGTGGTATAAAACCCAAATCTAAGAAAGTATAGAGATTAATGCTGTTACACATTCTACAATTTTTTAATTGTCTACTAAATTCTTTCTGTGGCAACTCCCTCATATGATCTTCTTTTTTGGCTAATTTTAAATCATGTTCAGCCATAATTTTAATTAATTCCTTGAAAATTATTTTTGGTTCCCAACCAAGAATTGCCTTTGCTTTAACAGGATCTGCTTGTAATAAGTCTACTTCTGCAGGCCTGAAATAAACAGGACTTATTTCTATAACAACTTCTCCATTTTCATCTATATATCTTTCTTCAACTCCTCTTTTTCCGTTAGACTTTATATTTAATCCTAGGTATTTAGCAGTTTCCTCTAAAAACTCTCTTACTGTATGCTTCTCGCCTGTTCCAATAACATAATCTTCTGGTTTATTTTGTTGCAGCATAAGCCACATTGCTTCAACATAGTCTCTTGCATGACCCCAATCTCTTTCAGCATCAAGGTTGCCTATCTGAAGAGTTTTCTGTAAACCCAGCTTTATTCTGGTAAGGCCCTTAGTAATCTTTCTCGTAACAAAATTCTCTCCCCTCCTTTCGCTTTCATGGTTGAACAAGATTCCATTACAAGCGAATAAGTTATATGCCTCTCTGAAATTAACAGTGATATTATAAGCAAATACTTTTGCACACCCATAAGGGCTTCTTGGATGAAATTTTGTTCTTTCATTTTGAGGTATCTCAGCGACTTTTCCAAACATTTCAGAAGAAGAGGCCTGATAATATTTTGCATTAGGACAGTGTTTTCTTATCGCTTCAAGTAGTCTAAGTGCGCCAAGAGCAACAACATCAACAGTGTTCTCAGGTATTTCAAAGCTTATAGCCACGTGACTTTGTGATCCCAAATTATAAACCTCATCAGGCTTTATGCTAGAAATTAATTTATCTATAGAAGAAGAATCTGTCAAGTCCCCATAATGCAGTATAAGATTATTTATTTCAAACCATTTTTCAGGATTAGTCAAATGCTCAATTCTTCCTCTATTAAATGTGCTTGTCCTTCTTACAATTCCATGGACCTCATAGCCCTTAGATAATAGAAGTTCTGCCAAATAACTTCCATCCTGTCCAGTTATCCCTGTTATTAATGCCTTTTTTATCATGTCAGGGAAATCAAATTTAGCTTTAAATAATTAATTATACTAGAGTGTAACTATCTTAATCGACTAATTAACACCATATTCCAGACATTTTCATCTGCTTTTGTCCCAAGTTCATAGGACTTGCAAATCTCAAGAATTTCAAAACCTGCATCTTCTAGATATTTTCTTAATTCTTGTGGGAAAAAAAATCGACAGTTATGCTCTTCTTCGTAGCTGTCTTTTAATTTACCATTACTGAAAATATCAACTTTAAATTTAACTTTATTTAAATGATTCTGGGCGTCTAAATGAGGATAGCTTGTCCTTTCTATTCTCATTCCAGATATATCAACAGATTTTTTTCTAGAAATAGGGGACTCATGCATTACTCCTAGCCCATTCCAACAATCAATTATAAATAAGCCTCCAGATTTAAGATGTTTTTTAACACAATTAAAACAATTTTTAATCTGCTCATTTTTATTAAGATAGACGATAGAAGAGAACATGGAGATACAGCAATCATATTGTTTTTTAAGATTAAAATTAGTCATATCCCCAATAACAAATATGTTGCCTAATTTCTTTCTTGAGTTTGCTATCTTGATCATCTCAGGAGAAAGATCTAGTCCGGTAACTTCATATCCTTGAGAGACCAGCTGCATATCATGCATGCCTGTACCACAACCCAAATCTAAAATAGTTCTTATCTTGGTCTTAGAATGCTTGTCAAAAATACTCTCTAGGAAAGCACATTCTTTGTTGTAATCTTTGCTAGAATTAAATAAATCATAATACTTTGCATATTTCTCATCAAAAGTTTTCTCTTCATCCATTTTCTAATATTTTATTCAACCTTTCTTTAAATTTTTTAGGAGAGAAAAATTTAGCTCTTTCAATTGCTTTTTCTTTATTAATACTAGCTTTATTAGTATCTCCCAGTATCTCTTTTAATTTTTCACTTCCTTGTTTAATATCGGAGAAACCGAAACCAAATCTTCCTTGATCCAATACCTCAAGATAAGTTCCAGCATTTTTCTGGCTTAAAATAATGCATCCAGAGGACATTGCTTCTATGGAGGTCATATTAAGGCTGACATTTCTCTGAGAATCTATTAGTAACCTTGACTCTGAAAGAGTATTTCTTATCTCTTTAAATGAGGGGTCTCTGATTATCTTAACTCTTTTTTCCAATTTATAATTTTTAATTATTTTATTAAGTCTATGGATATATCTTTCTGTTTCAGCAGTGTTTCCCCCAAGCATAACTAAGTTATAACTCTGATTATTCTTTGTTCCTTCAGCAAATATTCTTATAGATTCGTCTATACTTTTATTTGGTACAATTCTTCCAAGTATCACAATCTGATTTTTCTTTTTTTTAGGTTCTTCTACTGGAATATTTGGTATGCTAATCCCATAATATATATTTTTTATTTTTGATTTTTCAATTCCAAATTTTACTAATATTTTTTTTGTTGTCAAAGTATTTGATATTACTGAATCACACTTTTTTAAAAGATTAAAATATTCTTGCCATTCATCTCGAT
>CAYHEY010000067.1:0-4466 GCA_964355735.1 Candidatus Woesearchaeota archaeon | reverse complement strand
CCAGAATCATAATAAACCTATGGATAAAAAAAAGAGGAAAGTCATAGATATACCTGAAGGTAAATATGTAAAATGGTTATCTGAGTTGTCTAAATCTGATCTCGCAATTGCAGGCGGAAAAGGAGCGAATTTAGCCGAGATGTATAATCTTAGTTTGCCTGTTCCACCAGCGTTCATAATTTCTGCTCAAGCCTTTGATACTTTTTTAAAACAAGATGGTTTGAAAGAAGAAATAAAAAAGATAATATCAAGAACAAATGTCTTTAACACTCAAGAGCTAGAAGATAATTCTAAAAAAATTCGTGACTCAGTTATAAAAGCAGAATTGCCTGAAGACATGAAAAAAGAAATAATCGAGTCCTATGAAATTCTTAGCTCAGATAGTTCTGGAGGATTATTTGTAGCAGTAAGAAGCAGCGCAACAACAGAAGATTTAGCAGGAGCAAGTTTTGCAGGTCAACAAGAGACATTCACAAATATAAAAGGAAAAGAAAATTTGCTTCTTGCTGTGAAAAAATGTTTTGCTTCTCTTTATACAGCCAGAGCAGTATATTATCGCCACAAAAAAGGTTTTGCAAAAGTAGATGCTCTTCTCGCAGTTGTTGTGCAAAAAATGATAAACTCTGAGAAATCCGGAGTAATGTTTACTAAAAATCCAATGACCAGCAAGAACGAAATAGTAATAGAAGCAGTATTTGGACTAGGAGAAGGAATTGTATCAGGAAAAATAATGCCAGATCACTATGTTCTCTCTCCTGATCTTGAACTAACAGAGAAAAAAATAGCAAATAAAAAAATCCAACTAATTAAAGAAGATAATGGAAATGGAATAGAAATCAAATTATCAGAAGAAAAATCTAAGTCTCAAGTTTTAACTTTATCAGAAATAAATACACTAGGAAGTCTAGGAATTAAGATAGAAAAGCACTATCAAAAACCTCAGGACATAGAATTTGCAGTTGAAAAAGATAAAGTCTATATTGTTCAATCAAGACCAATAACAACTCTAAAGACAAAAGAGCAAATAGAAAAAGAGGGCAAACAGAAAGAAATTTCTGGCGAGGTTATTTTAACAGGGCTTGCAGCTTCTCCAGGAGTATCTCATGGAACAGTAAGAATAGTCTATACTCTTCATGATCTGGTTAAAATAAAGAAAGAAGATATTCTTGTAACAAAAATGACAAATCCAGACATGGTTGTAGCAATGCAAAAAGCAGTAGCAATAGTTACAGATGAAGGAGGAGCAACAAGCCACGCAGCAATTGTATCACGAGAAATGGGAATTCCCTGTGTTGTAGGAACAGAAAAAGCAACTCATATTCTAAAAGACGGCATGATAATAACAGTAGATGGAACAAATGGTCGCGTCTATAAAGGTCGCGTGACAAATATAGAAGAAGGCAAAAAAGAAATTCTTCCTGTTGTCAAAACAAAAACCAAAATAAAAGTCATGGTTGACCTGCCTAATTTTGCAGAAAGAGCTTCAAAAACTCAGTGTGAAGCAGTAGGATTATTAAGACTAGAAGGAATAATAGCAAGTTCAGGAAAGCACCCCCTGCATTTTATAAAAGAAAAGTCTGTACATGAATATTTAAAAATAATAGAAAAAGGGATAGAAAAAATAGCAGAACACTTTAAAGAAGTTTGGATAAGAACAAGCGACATAAGAACAGATGAGTTTCAGCATCTTCAAGGTGCTCCAAAAGAAATAGAAGTAAATCCTATGCTGGGCTTTCACGGAATAAGATTTAGTTTAAAAAATCCAGAATTAATGGAAGCAGAACTTCAAGCAATTAAAAATCTAGCAGATAAATATCCTGAAAAAAAATTTGGTATAATGTTTCCGCAAGTTATATCAGAATCAGAATTACAAGAAGCGTATAGGATCATACATGAGAAATTTAGTGCAAAAAATATAGTAATCGGCGCAATGATAGAAACGCCTGCTGCTGTGCAAATAATTAGAAACATATGTAAATATGTAAAATTCATAAGTTTTGGTACAAATGATTTAACCCAGTATACTCTTGCAGTAGACAGAGGTAACTCTGAATGTCAATATTTATATGATGAAATGCATCCTTCTGTTCTTTCTCAATTAAGAAGAGTCATAGAAATATGCCGAGAATATAAAGTCGAATCCTCAATATGCGGTCAGGCAGGAAGTAAAAAAGAAATGGTAGAGTTTCTTGTTAAACATGGTATTGATTCCATAAGCGTCAATCCAGACATGGCTCACGAAATCAGCCAATTTGTTCATGATTTAGAGAAAGAGCTTGAAGAAAAAAGAAAGAAATAATCTTCTTTATTTGTTTCTCATAACCGAAACAAATAAAAAGCCTTCTGATAAACTATTATTATGAAACATGAAACAAAACCAAGCAAAATAGGTAAAGTAAAAATAGAACCAATTGATAATGAAAGAGAAATAAATAAAAAAATAACCGAAAAGAAAAAAGAAGTAGAGACTAAGAAGAAACACTTGCTCGAAGAAGAGAGTGAAGAAGAAAGAAATACAGAAATAGAGAAAAATATAAGAGAAGATAATTTCAAAAAAGATATAGATGAAGATATAGAAGAGAGTGAAGAAGAGAAAAAACTTGAAGAACAAGAGAGCGAAAAAGAATCCGAGAGCAAAGAATTTCCTGAATTTGAAATAGGTTTTGATCCCTTCCAGGATCAAAGTAAAAAAAGGTAGTATTTTCAAAATCAGATTAAATATAATTTTCTCGGACTTACCATTAACCTAAACTTAATAATAAATCCACCGAAATAATGCAAATTTAATTAATGCTGGTTTCTAGATAGAGTAGTCTAGATTTAGGAAAATTATATTCTCAACCATAGAAATGCCTTTAAATCTGAATTAACACACTTTCTCATGGAAAAATGTACAAGGTGTGGAAAAAATGATAATGAAGTAAGAATTTTTTATGGTTTTTATGTAAATGACACAGTAACTATATGTGAACGATGCGCTATTCTTGAAAATATACCAATGATAAAAAGACCAACAGCCAGTCAACTCAAAGAATCAGAAAAACCAGTAGGTGTACGCGAGAGATTATCAAGAATGATAGGCATACCATTAGCCAAAAAGAAAGAAAAAACACAAGCCGAGGAGATAAAAGAACTTCAAGCTAGATCAGAGAAAGAACTAGGAAATCCAGAAGAACTAGTCTTCAAATTAATAGATAATTTTCATTGGCAGATACTTACAAATAGAAGAAGAAAGTGTCTCACGCAAAAACAGCTTGCAGAAACAATAGGCGAGAGTGAAGCAGCAATAAAACTACTTGAAAAAGGAGTTGTTCCAGGAAAATCTCTGGATTTAATAAACAAGTTAGAACAATTCTTTGGTATAAATCTGGTTAAAAAAGATATAATCGAGAAGATAGAAGAGCAAAGAAAAATTGAAAGAAAAATAAGCTCAACTTATCTGAAGAACAGAGAGCAAGAGAAAAAAGATTTTGAAGATAAGATGAAGCTAGAAGAAGGAGAAGATATGCTGACAGAAGCAATAATAACAGAGAAAAATCCAAGAATAAGAGAAAAAGAAATAGTAGAAGGAATTCCCCTTAGAGCAAGAGAATTCAAGAAAGAAGTAGCAACAACTCTTAGAATCTCTGATTTAAAAAAGATAGATCAACAAATAGAAAAAGATTTCACAAAAAAGTCTAGGCAAGAAGTAGGAGAAGAACAATTTGAAGGTTTTGGCAAAGAAGATACAGAAAAGCTAAAAGGGGTCTTAGAAAAACAGACAGCTGAAAAGAAAAAAGAGATTTTTAGTAAATCAAAAACCCCCTCGATATATGACCTAATGAAAGAAAAAGAAGAGCGAGATAAAGGTCTAACAGGCAAAGATATAGAGCTAGTTAAAGAGAAATAACTCGCTCTACTCGCAATTTTCTCTTTCATCATATCTTTATAACTAAGAGCAAATCGCTCGCCCTTCGGGCTCGCTTGAAAAGAGGCTCATTAAATTCGCTTATAACTTTACCCTATTGCTTGCACAAGTTCAGCAATCTCGCTTAGAACATATTAATAACTCTAAAATACAGAGAAAATCCGATTAAGAAGTATTAGTTTTATTAATCTGCTCAGGAAATTATAATAGCGCGAAGCGCTCTCTTTATTAACAAGCATAACTTTATCAGAGAAAGGCTCACAATAAGCTTTATAAACACATTTTTTCTCATTAAGTCATGGAAGTAAAGATTCTCAAAGAAGAAAAAGATAATCTAATTATAGAAACAGATAATCAAACAGTAGCAGAAGTACTTCGAGTATATCTGAATAAAGACGAATCTGTTCAGCTTGCAGCTTGGAAAAAGAATAATTCAAACAAACCAGCAATATTTGAAATAAGAACAAAAGGCAAAACAGCAAAAAAAGCCCTAGAAGATGCTGCTAGCAAGATAGAAAAAGATACAGAAAAATATCTTGAAGAATTTAAGAAAGCTATT
>CAYHEY010000066.1:0-4527 GCA_964355735.1 Candidatus Woesearchaeota archaeon | reverse complement strand
GCAAAAGAGCTTATGTTATAATCCTGAAGAACTAGGCCTATTTTGTCCCACTATCAATAATTGAATAACCTTTTTATAATAGGGTTTCTTTGGTATTTAATGCCTGAACAGAATACAGAATTTATAGAACCAGAAGATATACCTACAAGAAAGACAAAAAATAAGGTCTATAAGAATGAAAAGCAGAAAATAGATGAAGAAAGAAAGGATTATGTTCCGATTATAAATCCAAAGATTACCGTAGAAGTCCAGGCTAAACCAAGACCTACCATAGAGCAAATAGAAAGAATAGAAACTCCTGAGCAGAGTGAGAAAGAAGACCAAGTTGAAGAAGGAAAAGGAAGAACAATAGAGAAGATTCATAGAGAGAGAAAAAAGACAAAATTGAGTGTTGTTGAAAAAGTTAAAAAGACAAGAATAGAAACTCTAAAAGGAAATTCTATACTTATAATAACAGAGAAACCACAAGCTGCTGCAAAAATTGCTTCTGCTCTTTCTTCAGGCAGAGAAAGGAGATATGTTGAAGCAGGAGTTTCCTATTATGAGTTTAATAAAAATAATGAAAATGTTATTGTTGCTTGTGCTGTTGGACATTTATTTTCTCTTTCTCAAGATGTAAAGGGTTCAGATTATCCTATATTTGAGATATCCTGGAAACCAAATTTTGAAGTAAGAAAAAAAGATTTTACCAGAAAATATTACTCTCTTTTATCCAAACTTTCAAAAAGAGCTAAGGAAATTATTGTTGCTACAGATTATGATGTAGAAGGAGAAACCATCGGTTATAACATAATTAGATTTATCGCTCATCAGAAAGATGCTAAAAGAATGAAATACTCTTCTCTAACAAAAGATGAACTTGAAGAGGCATTTAAAAAATCAAGTCCAACTATTGATTGGGGGCAGGCAATAGCAGGAGAGACAAGGCACTTTATAGACTGGTATTATGGTATTAATCTTTCAAGGGCTTTAATGAATAGTATAAAGGCTGCAGGAAAATTTCGTATTATGAGCATAGGTCGAGTTCAAGGACCAACCTTAAAACTTATTGTAGATAAAGAAAAAGAAATAATGGCTTTTAAACCAGTTCCATACTGGAAAATATTTATTGATGTTATTGAGAAGAAAGATAGAACAAATAAAGCCCGGTTAAGACATATTAAAGACATATTCGATGAAAATCAATTAGCTTTATTCGAGAAACTTAAAGGAAGAGAAGCAGAAGTAAAAACAGATAAATCTTCTCAAAAGATAGCTCCTCCAGCTCCTTTTGATTTAACGACACTTCAGACAGAAGCTTATAAGTTCTTTTATATCTCGCCTTCAAAAACTCTTGAGATAGCTCAAAAACTTTATCTTGCAGGATTAATATCTTATCCAAGAACCTCTTCACAAAAAATACCTGATGCAATTAATCCAAGAGGCATACTTGAAAAATTATCTAAACATTTTAAAGAAACAAATTTTGTCACAAGAGCGATGCCTATTGAAGGAAAGAAAAGCGATCCTGCTCATCCATCTATTTCCCCAACAGGCGAGTTTGATTCTTTATCAGGAGAAGAGAAAAAGATTTATGAGCTTATTGTAAAAAGATTTATCTCTTGTTTCTGTGCTGATGCTTTGATAGAAAATAAAACAATAACTGCTGTTTCTGAAGGCCTTGTTTTTAAGGAAAGAGGTCTAGAAATAGGAAAAAAAGGATGGATGGAAGTTTATGATACAAAACTTCAGGAAAAGGAATTAAGAGATATGACTGGTTTAGCAGATATAACTCAGGTGGATATAGAAAAAGATGAGACAAAACCGCCTAAAAGATATTCACCTGCTTCTATAATTTCAGAATTAGAAAAAAGAGGTTTAGGAACAAAAGCCACTAGATCGAGCATAATAGAAACTCTTTATGATCGAGGATATATTGAAGATAATAAGTCTATAAGAGCAACACCTATAGGAATAAATCTCATAGATACTCTTGGAAAATACTCGCCAATAATTATTGATGAAAAATTAACAAAAGATATGGAAAAAGACCTAGACTCGCTTAGATTAGCTAAGAAAGACTTGGATAAAAAACAACTAACAATTCTTCATAGAGCACAACACTCTCTTAAAGATATCTCTGAAGATTTTAAGAAAAAAGAGTTAAATGTTGGGCGAGAACTAATCAAAGCAGAAGCAGAATTATGGAAAAGACAGAACTTAGAAAATGAGCTTGATTTTGAATGTCCAAAGTGCAAAAAAGGAAAGTTTATAATAAAATATTCTCCGAGATTTAAAAGAAAATTTATTGGCTGTACTAATTATCCCCAGTGCAATCTGACTTTTGGGCTTCCTATGAATAGCTTCTTGAAAAAGACAGACAAATTTTGTGAATATTGCAAGTTTCCTCTTTTGATGAGTCTGAAAAAAGCTAGAAGGCCTTGGATCTTTTGTTTTAATCCAGAATGTGAAAGCAGAAAGAATAAAACAGAACAGACTAATTCAGAAAGTGAGGAAAGTGCAGAGAAAGAAAAGGAAGAGGATTAAGGAGTTTAGCGAAATATTTCTATTGCTTTTCTATCATCATTTTTTCTGATATGATTATACCATTTTCTATAGGGCTTAACAAGGGTAGAAGAAGATAAAAATACAAGCAGGCCTATTATGGCTAGAGAAAGAAGATTATTGTAAAAAATATTTATATTCTGGTTTATCAGGGCAGATGCAAGAAATAATAAAATTATTATTACTATTCCGAGAAGATAGTCTAGTGGAAATAGGTTTAATATCCATTTTGAATTGTTATGCCACCAAATCTTGTCTCTCTTAAAATTTTTTAATCCATAATTTGGATTAAAGATAAACCAGAGAAAATCTTCTACAAGCATTATTAGGGTGAAGTATGCTAAGATTTCTAGTTCTTTAGATAGTGACCAAGAGATTCCTGTAAAAAATATAAAATGCAAAATTAGTAATATGAACGATAGCATGAACAGATGATATCCTGTTAGGGGTTTTTTTGTTATGCTAAAGAAGATTTTTCCAAGACCTGACTTTTTATACCAGGTTGGTAGTTTTTCAGCCCAGCCAAATTTGCCTTCTATCTCTATCTCTAAAAAAGCGAAAATTAGAGATAAAATAAAGAGGTATATCGCCCCGAGTATCATCTTTTCAAATAGATTAGGATTATTATAAAGCTTTTGATAGATTTGAATAGTTTGCTATAACAATTTTTATAAACCCCTAAATTCCAATTTAAACATGAGATTTTTAGAAGTAGAAATTGGAACAGAGCCAGATAGTAAGAGGGGGGCTATAAGAAATCTTAAGGGCCAGGTTGTTTTTGTAGAGCACGATGGTCTTGAACCCCTAGAAGGAAGAGTAATCTCTTGTCCAGATAACCGCATATATATAATTCAAATTCCGGCAAGTAATATTCTGGCTTGGGTAAGTAGTAGTGAAAAGAGCCTACCTTATTCTACTTTAAAAAAAGTCTTTGCTGTTAATCCCGAAGAAGAATTTTATTCAAGAGCAAAGAGAGTCTATAGAGAAGTTAAGAGAGTTTATAGAGAAGTTAGGAAGAGCCTCGGGTTTTCTTAGATAAATCAGTAATTTTTACATATCTTCGATATTCTTCAATAACCTGGGTAGGATTATATCTCTCTCTTATTTTATCAAGTAATGCTTCATTCTGTCTAATATTTCTACAAACATCGCATTTACCTAAACCATAGGAGGTAAACTCTGAAGAAACCTCTTTAGCAAGATGATAGAGAAATTTTACTCCACCCAATCTAAAAGCAGTATGGGTCGGATCTTGAAAAATCCTCTCTTTAATTTGTTTTAGAGATTCATGCATTACATTTCCATAAGGGGCTTGTCTTTGTGCACATCTGATTGTTTGTCCAAAAGAAACATCTCCGTTATTAAATATATATACAGACTCATCTGCATCAGGGTCAAAATCAATATCTGAAGGATGATACTCTTTTTCCTTTAATCTTTTAAATCTTCCTAAGTTTCTAGCTCTGCCTTCTGCAAAAATAGAATCAAAAGCTATAACAATAGGGTGATCAGAGCCAAGAGGAAAATAACCAACACCACCTATAGATCCTGTGGGAAGCTTTAAATCCGTTAATCTTTCAACTCTATTTTCTTTATCTCTTTCTCCATGAACTCTGTCTATACAATTAAGGATATATTCTGCTCTAATCAAATCTTCTTTATTCTGTCCAAGCATAAGAATTGTATATAAGAGGTGATCTGGAAAATAGGTAGTGGGATAAGTTTTCTTTAAAGCAAGATTTAACCAATAATGATTTCTTTTTGGAACAGGATAGACTCTACCTGCGCTAACCTGGATTTTATTTTTTTCTGATGAAAAATTAAATCCTTCTTGTTTTAGAAATTCAAACCATTCCCTAGCGGAATCTAAGCTTGATGCAAAAGCAGCATTTGTTAAAATACCTAATGGAATTTGAGAGGAATATCTACAAAATTCTGCTAATACTTCTCTATTCTCCTTTCTAATAGCTTCTCCATCTGTAA
>CAYHEY010000065.1:0-4546 GCA_964355735.1 Candidatus Woesearchaeota archaeon | reverse complement strand
ACACGACGCTCTTCCCGATCTTAAGAACAATATTTTTCTTTGAATGTTTTTCATCTTCACTAATTTCCATGTCAACAATACTAAACCCTGCTTCCTTAAGAGAATCAATTAATTCCTGTCTATCATAGAGATAATAACATCTTTGATAGTTAATTTCATCTTTTTTCCAATTTACAAAAGTTTCTTTAGCATCCATCTTTTCAATTAAAGAACTAGAGTTTCTATCCCAAACACTAATTATTGCTTCTGCTCCTTTTTTCAGAACCCTATATAATTCTTCAATTGCTCTCTTTCTGCTCTCTTCTTTTTCAATACAATGCAAAGCAGATATAAATAAACAAGCATCAAAAAAATCATTTTCAAATGGCAGGTTTGTAAGATCTGCTTTCTGAAGTTTGATTTTAATTTTTTCTTTGGTTGCTTTTCTTTGTGCCAGTTTTAGCATCTCCCTAGAAAAATCTACTCCATAATACTCTAAACTTTCTTGTTTTACAAAATTTCTACCACTTCCGCATCCCAAGTCCAGTATTTTCCCTTCTTTATCTTTAAGAAAATCAAAAATTTCTTTAGGCGGATTTTTTCTATATTTACTCCAGGGTTCTGCTATTTTATCCCAAACCTGTTCTTGATTCATCTCTTTTAGAATAAGTTTAGATTTATAAAACCTATCTGAATATAAACCCTCAAATTAATAAATTCTTAACTATAGTAAGCAAGAGTAAATTCACGAATCCAAGCAGAATTATAGTAACCTATTAATAAATCTAATTTGCACAAAATTATCTTCTCTGAACATGGCTACCGATAAAATAAGTTCCATCTCTTTTTAAGACAACAACATAATCAGACTTAATCTGAGATTCTCTCCCCTCATGGTTGGGTGCCCTAACATAACTATCACCAACATCGGTAATCGGGGAGACAATTGGAAGAATACTACCCGGTATACCAATAACAACAAAATCCCCTACTCCGAAATTTTCTAAAACAGGTTCTTTAGACTTTCTTTCCATAAAATTGGATAGAACTTAACCTTTTAAAGATATATTTACTTAAAAATATATATTACTATGAAACCACCATTAAAAGATGAAGTAAGAAAACCCACAAAAACTCTGGCAGGAGTAACACCAATAGCAGTAATGACCTATCCAAAAAAATGTAAGCATGGAACCTGTTTATATTGCCCAAGTTTAAATGTTCCTCAGTCCTATACTCCAAAGTCTCCTCCTGTTCTCAGAGCAGAATTACTCAAATACGATTCTGGCGAGCAAGTAAAATCTCGACTAAAAGCCTATGAGCTCATGCATCATCCTTCTGATAAAATAGAGTTAATAGTTATGGGTGGAAATTTTCTTGACTATCCTCGAGATTACAAAATCAAGTTCATCAAAGAATGCTTTGATGCTTTAAACAATAAGTCCTCTTCAAGTTTAGAAAAAGCAAAAAAACTAAATGAGAAAGCAAAGCATCGTTGTGTAGCTTTATGCATAGAATCTCGACCAGATACAATTTCAAGAAACAGAGAAACAATAAATGAACTTCTAAACCTTGGTTGTACTCGAGTTGAATTAGGAGTACAATGCCTTGATGATAAAATTTACAAAACAGTTAATCGTGGCCACTCTCTAAAAGAAGTCATAGAAGCAACAAAGATGCTTAAACAAGCAGGCTTCAAGATTGGATATCATATGATGTTAGGACTTCCTAGTTCAAATCCAAATAAAGACCTAAAAATGTTCAAAGCCCTGTTTAAAGATAATAATTTCAAACCAGATCAGATAAAAATATATCCTTGTCAGGTTATAAAAGGAGCAAAACTAGAAAAAGATTTCAAAGAGCACAGATACAGACCCTATACAATGGAACAAATTAAAGAGATAGTAATCAAAATCTTCAAATTTATCCCAAATTACTGCAGAGTCATGAGAATTATGAGAGAAATTCCTCCGGAATTTCTTATAGCAGGCACAACAAGAATTGATTTAAGAAAAGATATAGAACTAGAATTGATTAAAAGAAAATTTAAGAGTAAAATAAATGAAATTCGTTTTAGGGAGATAGGTTTTGCTTTAAGAGACCTCAAGCCAGGCAAAAAGATAGATCAAAATCTCAAACTTAAAGTAACAAAATACAAGGCAAGTGAAGGAATAGAATACTTCTTAGAGTTTGTTAATAAACAAAATATACTCTTCGGATTATGTCGATTAAGAATAAATCCCGAAGGTACTGCTTTTATCAGAGAGCTCCATGTCTATGGCCAGAGTCTTTCAATTGGTGAAAAGGGAATAAAAAGTTTTCAACAACATAGAGGACTAGGTAAACAACTACTAAAAAAGGCAGAAGATCTCGCAAAAAAAGAGAAAGCAAAAAAGTTAGTAGTAATAGCAGGCATAGGCGTCAAACAATATTTCTATAAATTGGGCTATAAGCCTGATGGCTTTTATGTTTCTAGAAACCCCTAGCTAAACAAAGATAAACAATCAGAACCCCCTCACTAATCGCATATAAAGCTATAATTTTTTGCCGAGTGGTCTATCCCAACACCCCAAACATAAATCTTTATAAAACACCCCAAAACAAAAAGAAAAGACTTAAAAACTTCATAATTCTATATTAATTATATACCCCCTAGGTTTGCACAGCAACCCTAGGTTTTTATTCTTATGACAAACAAGAAAAGAGTCATAGTTTTTATTGATGGAAGTAATCACTATCATATTGTTAAGGATATGTTTAAAGATAAGCAAAAATCTATGAATTTTGATTTTGAAAAATTCGTTAAAGACTTGGTCGGAGATAGAGAATTAATAAGGGTCTATTATTACTCAGCACCCTTAGACAGAAAAAAAGATGAAGAGACTTATATTAAACAACAAAAATTCTTTGATGCTCTAAGAAGAATACCCAATTTTAATTTAATTCTATGTAGAATGCAGAAAAATAAAGATAGATGGTAAAGAGATATATCAAGTAAAAGAGGATGACATTAATTTGGCAGTAGACATGGTTAAATTAGCATTCAACAATGCATATGATACTGCAATCTTAGTTAGTAGTGATGGAGATTTTAATCCTGCTGTTAGAGCAGTAAAAGAAATGGGCAAAAATGTGGAAAATATAGGTTTTGAAACAAAATTCTCTTATCATTTGAAAAGAGAATGCAATAAATTTAGAATGTTAAGCAAGGAAGAAGTTAAAAGGTTTTTCAAGAGCTAGAAGGCGTCCTTTGAATAATTACCAAACTTTAAAAACCAACAATTCTCTAATTTTTATTATTGGCTGATAAGCTACAGAAAATTCTAATTTTCTGTCTGTTCAACTTCTAACCATCTTTATTCAAGAAGTTGCACATAGCGGTAAACTGACTTGTTTACACCTATACTTCTTGTTCTACTCTAAACTCCACTTTATCAGTTGTTATCAGATAATAAACCTAGTTCTCACAAGAAAATAATAAAATAAAAAAAGAACAAGAAATAGGCGCAAAGCGCCTCTTTCAAGACTAAAAAAATAAAAAATAAAATAAATTTAATTATGGTATAGTAACCTCTGTATTTGAGTCACAAACAAAATTATTAGCCAATACTGGCGCAGCAGTTACTTTATTAGTAGAAGCTAGAGTACAGCCAGAAATTGTTACAGATGCTCCTGGACCAAGAGCTTTTGTAGTTGTATTAGTCGCACTAGTACAAGCAGCCCCGTTAACAAATATCTTAATGTCACCCATTTTTACATTAGGGTCTCCAGAGGGTCTTGTTACTACAATCCCTGTAGTAGCACTAGCACTAGCGATATCTAAATCTAACTTCAAGCAAGTTTGTTTGTCATCAGCGCTAGCAGTAGATGTTTTTATATTTTTCATTAAGAAAGCAGCTACAAAAGCTATTGCTGTTAGAACTATAAGTACAAGTAAAATTGTAACTATAATGTCCTGTTGACCTCTTTTGCTTTTCATTTTTTAAACCTCCTTTCACAAGCACTTGCATCTAGCATGTGCCTTTTATCTAATATACGGGTAAACCCGGATAATATGATTTGCTTATTTTATATAAGATAATGCTATTTTTAAGTCTTTCTCTCTAGCTTTTCTAAAACAGAGTTGTTGTCTCATTATTTATCTTACCGAGATTTTGAACTATCTGTGTATGAAGTCTTTTTATTATTATATCCTGTATTCCCTCTTTCAAGTCTCCATGACAATTTTGAAGATTTTTTTCAGGATCTGCTGCTGTTCCAAGAGCCACAAAACATTCCATAGATTTACCTTCAAGGGGCTCTAGTTCAGAACTGCCTTCTTTAATTTGCAAAAGAGAGACATCCACAACACAAGTCTTACCACTCGCCCCCTTTATTTTATACTCCATTGTTATTTCTCCATTATCATTTATAAATGAGACGCGTCTACAATCGGCTATAGACTGATAAAAACAATCTTTATTATCACAAGAACCTGTATAAAAATACAAGAAAGAACCTGCTATTGCCAAACCAACCAAAACTAGTGCACCGAATATAATCCAGATAACCTCTTTTCTCATATTAA
>CAYHEY010000064.1:0-4561 GCA_964355735.1 Candidatus Woesearchaeota archaeon | reverse complement strand
CAGGCAGCGCGTCGGACTGGCGGCCGCCGTCCTCAGCCAGCCCGATCTCCTGCTGTAATACTTGAAAAACTCAAGTCTAACTTAGTTAAAGAAGCAGAAGATAAAGTTGAAGTTTTGTCCAAGTTGAAAGGAACAAGTGAGTATGCAGAAATAGAAAGTCTATATAATGTAGGAATAAAACCCATAAAACATGAGGATCTCTCAAGTTCTATAAAAGGCAAGTCTACAATTTACAATCATATGCGAGACATCTTAGAAAATGCAAAGAAAGAAATAATAATTTGCACTTCTGTAAAAGATTTCTCTGAGAAACTAAGACTCTTCTCAAGTTTGCTTGAGAGACTAAAGAAAAATGGAATAATTGTTAAAATAGCTCTTTCAGGAGAGGAATCAGAGATAAAAAGATTAAGTCTAAAACTCAAAGAGAAAATAAGACAGATTAATCTTAAGGCTAAGTTTTTCATAGTAGACCAAGAGCAGATACTATTCATATTGTCTGAAGAAGCAGGAGAATCCGAAGAACTAGCAATCTGGCTAAATACTCCTTTTTTCACAAATGCCATGACTTTCTTATTTAATAAAATCTGGGCAGAATAAAATATACCATTATTTGTATTAGCTTACCTAATTTTTCAGTCTTTAATTAGTTTTATATGAGTTATGCTCATCTTGTCTATACTATCTGCATACTTATTTTTAAAATAGTCTATAAACTTTGATAAAGAAGAAAATCCTTTTTCTTTTGCATAAAACTTACCATCTTTTTTAAAAGTTTTTCTATGAGCTAGTTTGAATTTATTAACTGCTTCTTTCATATCAAGAGAAGGCCCAGAGACAATAATCTCTTTAATAGGAATCGCCACAATTAGCATTTTTCCTAAATTATCCTTCTCAGAATAGATAAACTCAGAATCTTTCACATCAAAATATCTTCTGATTTGATTTATTAAAAATAAATAAAACTTCTTAAGTTTTGTTCCAGCAATATCTCCTGTTTGTTTATCGGTCTTTAGTTCTATTTCTATTGCATTCTTACCATGCTTCTTTATGAAATTATCTTCTTTATTTTTCTGTATAAAAAAATAATTGCTAGGCGCTTTAAGAAAATTTGTGCACTGTTCTTTCAGCTTTGCTAGAGTCTCATTTGAGAGAGAAGCAAGAGCATTTCTTTCTTTAAAAGTTGGGTCTATGAGTATTATTGGAGAATTTAATTTAGACTCATTCATATTTTTAAGCAGGTTATCTACACTTTTATATTTCTTCTCAATATCTATAATTATTTTTCCTTTGTAGATATCTTTTTTAGCTATAGCTTTTATAAAATTAATTAAACTTTTATAAAATATTATTATTAATTCGGTTGCATAGCCAGAAAAGCCATTGATATAACTTTCAGCGCCATAACAGTCAGCATAGTGTATAAATGCCTTTGCAAGCCTTATTTCATCTGCTAATTTTTTATCTTTTTTTATCTTTTTCTTAACATAATTTACATGAAAATAGCTCAAGTCAGTTATATTTCTCGCTCTTTCAGGATTTGATACTTCTATAGTAGGTATAATCTCAAATAGGATTCCATCTTTTTTAAATGAAAAATAATCTCTAGAACCATGTTTTCTCTCTGCTCTTATCGGAACAATTTTAACAAAGAGTTTTGCTATTTCTTCTTCGCTATAATTCTCATCAAATCGAACAAATATATCAATATCATAATTTTCTTTTTTAATAAGAGTTCCTTTTGCATAACTTCCTCCAACAAAAACATTTGATTCTATCTTCCCCTTCTTTATTTTTTTGTTTATTTCATTCAAAATCTCTTTCAAATTTTTCTCTATTTTAATTACATCGCTATCGCTCGGTTTAATCTCTTCTGCTTTCTCTTTAAAGAACTCTTTCAGGTTTTTCATTTTTCCTCTTTTTTATATATTCTGCTAATTATAAATATAAAACGAGATTTATAAATTCTTGTTTTAAGAGAAATTACTACTAAAAACCAACTTTAATTTGGGCTTCGCCCTATCTTATAAAATTCTTTCTTTATATCTTCTCAAACTCTTTTCTAGCATCTTCTGCATTTATGCGTAGTGTGCTTGCTAGATCTATGATATATTTTCCCTCTTCAAGCTTATAGATTAGTGGTCTCTTCTTATTAAATAGATTAACTACATCTATCTCAAATTTTCCAGGTTTAAGCACCCTTATAGATTCTAGGTCAAGTATAACTGGTATATCTTCTTCCTCTGATATTCCTATCATCTCTCTTACATCTTCCTCTATCTTCTCTTTGTCAAACTTGTTAAGTTCTTCAATTTTAGACTGAAGCTCAAGAACTGTTCTATCTATCTCGCTTGATTTTCCTAATTCTCCAATCTTCTCTTTTTTTAAACTAGACTCTACTTCATTTTGAAGTTGCCTATTCAATTTATCATAATACTCTTTTTTTATAAAATAAAAGAAATGACTGCTACAGCTACATCCTGTTAACAACTCACGAGAAGCATCAGGATAAACCTTTCCACAATGTACACATTGATGTGGCATAATCAACTCAACTTTCTAAACTTAATAAACCTTATGGGCAATTACAACAATCCTTTATCCACCCAAGAACTATCAGAGATAAAATTTCAAATTAAACCCTAAACTTTATGCAAGATTATACAAATAAGTTATTTCACTCTGAGTTAAAGGCCTATTATATATTCTTACCTCATCCATAGTTCCGTTGAAAAAAGTTCTAGCGTTATTAATATCATATCCCATTCTTGGAGCGCCAATCGGAGTAGGCATAGTCCATCCTGGATAACTAAAAGAAGTATTCAGAGCACCATTAATATACATATTAATATGAGTCCCATTATAGGAAGAACATAAATAATTAAATTTTGAGTTATATAAATTTCCTGTACCAGAAAAAAAGGTTGTGCTGCTTGCATTAAATATTCTTAACCTGAAAAAACCTTCCGGATTTGTTAGGCTTAATATTAATGCATAATTCAAACTTATAATTCCGCTATTAATCATTCCATTTCCAATTCCCGAAGAATTTTCCCATAAGCAAATAGAAAATCGGTCTAATGGAAAAAAAGAACTATCCGGACCAAGATATATAGAGCTAGCATTAGAATCATTAACTCCTGCAAATTGAGCAGCCAAATTAATTTTACCAGAAACAAAATTTATCTTCGTGGGAATACCATTACGATTATTGCCTGATAAATCATTAGCATTACCATCTAAAGGATAATAAGCCAATAGCCCATAATTATCTTTAATATTATCACAATTTTCATCAATCCCATTAGTAATATCTCTGTCTAATGAACTTGTATAAATATTAGCATTGCTATCATCGCAATCTATTGGTCCAAGACAAGAGGCTTGAGAAGAATAATTATATCCATCCTTATCTAAATCCAAACAGAGTGTTCCATTATTTTGATTAGAAGTAGGTGTAGCAGAATCTGCTTTAGTGCCTATAATCTCTCTTCCGCTTACCACAAATATAGGATAAATCTCAAGACTTTTTATATCTGAGAGAGTTGTCTGCCAAGAGATTACTCGATATTCTCCTGATCCAAGACTAATATTCTCTCTTCTTGTTTCTACTTTAGTTCCATCACTAACTATCATATTAACACCAGTAACATTTTCATTGTCAGAACCTCTTTGCAAGCTGAGTTGAAGCATTTTTGTGCCAGAAACATCATATACTTCTGCTTTTTCTATGCTTATATCAGGAGCTCTAGAAGAGATATCTGCATTTGTTATATTATCTTTTATAATCTTTATAACAAAAGTTGAAACAACTGCTATTAAAGTTAAAGCTATTAAAACTAAAAGAATAGTTACAATAATATTTGCCTGCGCCCTCTTTTCTTTTTTTACTAACATTCTATTTTTTATATATAAAATAATCCTGTTTATAAGTTTATCTTTGATTTACTTTTCGCTTATCATCATCTCCAATTTTCTTGGATCTCTTTTCATTTCTTTTATAACAGAGGCAGGACCTATAATAGTAAGTGAGTCAGTTTGTCCAACAAGTGCGCTTGCAATATTTCTTTTCATATTATCCCAGATAGATCGGGTTTCATAAGTTGGAGATATAACTGCTAATTCTATCCCCCTAAAGCCCTTAACTTTATCAACCATGACCATAGTATCTTCTATAAGCCTTGTCTCTTCTTCTGATCTCAGTCTTCCTTGTATAACTATTATTTTATTTTTTAGTATTACCTCAAGAAGTTTTCTTATTCTTTGGCTTGAACTCAGTTTATCGATTTCTGCAAAAGGCATAAACTGTATTGTCAGCTGGAGTTTTTGTTTCTTGCTCATTTTTCCTCTTTTTAATCTTTTACTTTATTTGCTAATTTAAATAAAGATTCATAAAGCTCTTCCATATTTGTTCCATATTTTGCAGATATGCCTACAACATCATATTCTGGAAAAGCAGATTCAACTTTTTTTATATCTGCTTTTTTTGCATCAATCTTATTTGCAACAATCAAAACAGGGATTTTTCTTGCAACTAAATTTCCTATTATTGTTATATTAACCT
>CAYHEY010000063.1:0-4645 GCA_964355735.1 Candidatus Woesearchaeota archaeon | reverse complement strand
GAAATTCTCTACTTCTAAATAAAAAGTCTCTAGGTGCAATCTCATTTCTAAAACACTTTCCAATTTGAGCTATTCCAAAAGGTAATTGCTTTCTTGAAGTTTGTTGAGCAAGTTTAAAATCCATGAACATACCTTGTGCCGTCTCTCCCCTAAGATAAGCTTCAACAGAGTCCAAAGCTCCTACTCGCGTTTTAAACATTAAACTAAATTCACCTTTAACATCATATTCTGAGCCACATTTCTCGCACCTAACTTTTCCAACTTCACTCTTATCAATTTTTGTAGAAAATCCGCATTTTTTACAAACAACCGCAATATCACTAAAACTTGCAACATGTCCAGAAGCAACCCAAGTTTTAGGATGACTGATAATAGATGCTTCTATACCCACCAGATTATTTTTTTGCTGAACAAAATAGCTCCACCAATTCTTTTTAATATTATTAAGCAACTCTACTCCCAAAGGCCCATAGTCCCAAAAACCAGAAAATCCGCCATAGATATCGCTCGATCTAAATATAAAACCCTCTCGCTTACAAAAATTCGCAAGTTCGTCTATACTTATTTGTTGTTTCTCTTTTTTTTCTCCCACAATTTTTTCTTTTTCCATACTTTCTTTATCTCGAACAGCATTTTTAATTGTTTCTTTAACCTCATATTCCCAACCAGGTTGCCATTTTCCTATTTTTCTCCAATCTTTTTCGAATGCCTGTTCCCAAGTTTTATTATTAAGCAAAACCTCAATAGCTAACTGGGGGGCTTTATGAGCCACTATAGCTATATGTTTTCCCTTATAGTTTTCATAAAGATAGTTTAAGAAAATTGCTATTCTTTTTTTAACATCTTCATAACTCTCCCCATTAGGAAATCTTTGAGTTATATTTTTTTCTTGCATCGGCCCTACAATTTCAGAAGGTTTACCATTATAATCACCATAATTACATTCTCTCAACCTTTTATCTTGAATAATTTTATATTTATTCTTAAAACTTATTTCAGCAGAATCTACTGCTCTCCTTAAATCTGAACAAAAAACAGCATCAAACTTTTTATTTCCTATTTGTTTTGGTAGATCTTGGGATTGCTTAATTCCAAGCTGAGAAAGTTCAACATCTTTCCAACCAGAAGAGAGATGTTTTTCATTATCTATAGTCGTTCCGTGTACAAAATAAGTTATTTTTACAACCATATCTCTTTTCGAGATAGCTTCTTTATTAATTTTATTGTTTTTCATTGCTTCTATAATTCCCAGAGCTTTTTTTTCTGCCTCTGCTTTAGTTTTCCCCAAATAAGCAAGAGTAATAGCTTTAATTTTATCTTTTCCATCTCCTTTAATTCTTTTACTCTCCCTAAGATAATAATACTCTTTTCCGCTTATCTTTTTCTTGATGATAAATGCCATATTAAATTACTTATTCTTTATTAGGCACTACAACTAGCTATTTAAATTTTACTCGAAAGCTATAAAAACCGAGATTGTTTAAAAGAAACATAAAAGGAGGTTAAAATGTCAAATTTAAATAAAAATAAAATAGGCTTAACTTTGGGTTTATTTTTAGGTTTAGCTCATTTAATCTGGGCAATTCTTGTTGCTCTAATTCCAAGTAGTTTACAAAATTGTCTTGACTGGATGTTCAAAATTCATGGCTTAAGACCTTACTGGATTATAACAACAATAACTTTTACAGATGCTATACTTCTAGTAATAGTAACTTTTATAGCAGGATATATTGTTGGCTGGGTATATGCTTATTTGCATAATTTCAGTCACAAATAAAATTTTTTATTTTTTCTTTTTTAATCTTCTTCTATACTCTTTACAGAATAAGTCCAGACATCAAGTTTCTTATTTCTCCAAGAATTTCCAGGCAATCTTGCTTTTCTGCATAAACTCGATAAAAATTCTTCTTCATTTTTGAGTTGTTCCCAAACCTGCGGAAGATATGTTGCAGAATAAAAATTTTTTTGTATTATTACTCCCTTACCTTTTATCTTATTTTTTAAGTCTTTTTCATTTTTATATTCAATTTTCTCAGGAACAGAAAGAACAGAAATCTCTATTTTTACTTCTTTCAATTCTTCTCTAGTTAGAGGATTAAATCGAGGATCTGAAAAGGCAGCATTTCTAGCATTTTCAACAACATCTTTCCATAATTCTTGTCTTGCTTCAAGTGAACCAATACAGCCCCGCAGTTCTCCACTAATAGTCAGCGTAACAAAACACGCTTTTTTCTCAGAATATTTCTTCTTAATTTTCTCTTCAATCTTCAATTCTCTTCCTTCCAATTTAGCAAGTATGCTTTCTCTAGCAAGTTTCAATAATTCTTTCATAATTATAAGAGGTGTAATCGATTTATTAATCTTTTTCTTAGATTATGGCTATTAGCCCATTTAGCATATCCACTCCAACCAGTAAAACATTCTGCAAATTTTTCAGACGTTAATTCTTTTTTTTTGAATAACTTAATTTTCTCATAAATTAACCTTAGATTTCTTTTAATCAATAACCTATAATGATAAAAAATTTTATAACCTAAAAAAGTAATTCCATTTCTTAAAGCGAGAATTTTTGATTTATCTGGATGAAGAGTTAATTTTAATTCCCTATTCAAAAATTCTTCAATTCTTTTCTGAAAATATAAAAGTCTTCTCTTACTTCTATGCAGAATGACAAAATCGTCTACATATCTAATATAATACTTTGCTCTCAATTCATGCTTAACAAAATAATCAAGTTCATTTAAATAAACATTAGCGAAAAACTGTGAAGTTAAGTTTCCAAGAGGCATGCCTTCCTTAGCGATTTTACCATCAAAATTCTCCAGTATCTTCCTAATCAACCATATAACCCTTCCATCTTTTATTTTTTTCTTTATAATAACTAATAGTATTTCATGACTAACTTCTTGAAAATAATGCTTTACGTCTGCTTTAAAACAATAACCTTCAATCATATTATTATTCAAGCTATTTTTGACTAATCTCCCATTTCGAGATACTTTTCTCATAAAATATTCAAATCTCTCAATCGCTTTATGAGTCCCTTTATCTTTTCTGCTGGCAAAAGAATCATAAATAAATATCTTCTCAAAAATCGGCTCCATAATATTCACAATCGCATGATGAATAATTCTATCTCTAAAAGCAGAAGAATGAATTACTCTCGTTTTTGGATCCCTGATAGGAAAACCTCGTAAGGGTTTTGGTTTGTATGTAAAAAGAAAAAGTTCTTTCTGTAAATTTCTTATGTTTTCCTCAAGATTTCTTTCAAATTCTATAACATAAAGTTCTTTTGACTTTCCTTTTCTTGCTTTTTTATAAGCTAGATGAATATTGTAATAAGAACATAAGTTTGCATATAACTTTTTATAGGTTTTCATATTATCTTTTTATTAATTTAAATGAGGCGATCTGGGTTATTCGAAGAGCAGGATAACGATTAGTCAGATTCCTATTGCAATTGAGGTTAGCCCTATTCGAGTTCGCGTTGAACCTCGCGACTGCTCTTATAGCAAATTCATCAAGTCTGGAGAATTTTATTCTCCCATCATAAATTTAGTATTCATTCGTAACTTACCCAAGGTCAGTCATCATTACTAACTATCATTATTGAATTTTATTATTCGGAAATTTTTATGAACTTCTGAAAAATGAATTTACGTGTAGCCCAGACCGGCCTCTTATTCCAATCTATCGGAATGAATTGATTTATTTTCTGGGCAAAAGGAGAGATTCTTATAGATGAACTAATTTTATATTCTAGAAAATATATTTTAAACTATATAGAATTTTGGCAAGAATAGAATTTATAGAATAAGATATTATAAAAATTATAAAAGTCTCTTAAAAATATATCTAACTTTTTTTGCGACCTACCCGAAGAGCAGGATAACGATAAGCCAGACTCCCATCGCAACTGAGGCCAGCCCTACTCGAGCCCGCGAAGAACCTCGCGACTCTTTCATCTCTTTGAACGGGTTTTGAATTAACTCTCCATAAATAAGAAGAAGTTCCACCATTTAAATAACTCATTATTTCTCCTGTTTCTTGAGGGGTTTTTCCTGTTAAAGCTAAACAAACTTCAAGAGGCATTTCACTTATAGGCATATCTACTCCAGAAAAATCAATAGATATTTCTTCAGGAGAATCTGTACCAAAGTTATGTATAATCGCATCTTTTTCTCCTCGAGGATTATATCTTATCCTTGTTAAAGTGCTAGGATATTTGGTCCTCATAGCATCTTGTAAAAATTGTCTTGCCTGTTCCACTTCTCCACCTTTATTTCTTAATTCGTATAATGCTGAGAAAGCACCTTGAAAATAATCTTTATAACTTCCTGCACGAAGCCCTAAATCAGAAACAGCCCTAGCATGACCTTCCTGAGTATCTGCTTGATTGAGATGAGTAGATAGTCTTATGTCTCTCTTTTCAGAAGGTATAACAAACCGCCAATAGCCTTCAGATGGTTCTACCTTTGTTAGAATTACTCTTTCTGTTGCAGGTAAATTTGTTGTCATGATTTTTATACAAAATCTAGCTTTATAAGCTTTTTGGTTATGTTACTCTTATTTAAAAGTAACAAATAAAAATCCCAGCATACTAAACATTCCCAAGATAAACATTTTTCAATCCTGCTTTTCTTCC
>CAYHEY010000062.1:0-4670 GCA_964355735.1 Candidatus Woesearchaeota archaeon | reverse complement strand
AAGTTTTGACTTATAACATTCAGAGATTAGTCAAATTGAGGATTTGACTAACGCCGATTTTGACAGTAGTTAGGAAAGTGAAATAGTGGGCAAAAACTCTTGAAATTGGGGGTTATAAGCGTTATTAAGCCCATTTTCTAGGATTCTTACTGCAAGTAGCTTTTGTTCAGCTCTCCAGAACTTTATTCTAGAAAACTGCCGTTTTTCCTCTATATTTAATCTGTATCGATTTCTACCTTGCTCTTTTATCTTTTGCCTATTTAATCTTCTATAAGCTCTTTGTTTAATCAAGATAGAATCTTTATTAATCTCATAATGCTGTTTATATTTAATTGATCTTTCTTCTGTTTTCTGTATCTGTTTTTGTTCTTTTTGAAAGTTCTTTAATTCTAATTGCTTTAATCGTTTTTCTGTTAATGCTTCTTCATCTAGCTTTCTCTGTCTTTTATTAAATTCAACAAATTCTTTTAATTCTGTATCATGCTGTAAATAGACCCTTCCACATTTAGCACATTTGTATCTGCGTCTGTGTTCGAGAAGTACAAGTTCATAACTACAGTTTGGACATTTTGGCATGAGATAACGAGGATAAGAGGTATTTATAGGTTGCTTTTTTTCAACGAAGCACGCTGACAAGCTGGACACTTATCAGTTGAAGGGAGTCCAACAAAAGGCGACTTACAAAGAGAACATGTTTTATAGACTGACGTTGGGATTGGACTGCCAGTATTTATTATTCCTAATCCATCATAATTTTCATATTGACTCTTAAGAAAACTTGGTAATAGATTACTACCTGATAAGTTGGGAGAACTCGCCCATGAGGTTGGTAAAAAGTATTTATCAGGGATTTTTGATACCTCTTCCTTTTGAAGTTTATAAATATTTTCTGTTGCTTTTTGCATTTCTTCTTGTTTTTTCCTTACCTCTTCATTTAATTTTTTTAATTGTTCATTTTTCTTTTCTATTTCTTCTTTATTCTTTCCCTTAGAAGACTCCAAAGCTTCAATCTCTCTTTTTAATTGATCTCTCTGTCTTTTATCTTTAAAATCTTCAAGTTCTAATTGTGCCTTCTCAAGTTCTAATAAAATTCTTTTTCTTGATAAATCTGCGAACTCTTTCTTTTCTTTATCTTTTTCACTCCACAATTTAAAACCCCTAAATATGCCCCAGACACCTATGATTAAAGATACGCCATGAGTAATCAACTTACCCAAGCCGATACTAGCGAATACATAATCATTAATATAAAAAACGGACAGTCCAAATAGAAAAAGGGCAATACCTATTGAAAGAAAAAATGCATGTGGATAATTATACTTTATCGCCATCAAGAAGAGAGAGTATCTACGATTTAATAATCTTTAGCTTGACTTGATTTTGCATAGTAAGAAGATTTAAAAATAAGAAAATCCTATTCTAACTATGAAAAAAGAGGGTGTTTATTCGGATAGTTATTCTACAACAATAATCTTAATAAATACGAATTCGCATAAAATCTTGGAGGTTTAAGTTCATGAAATTAAGTAGTTTACATTTTGATAAGGAAGCTAGATTGGAAGTTTTAGATCTTTATGGGAAAACCGTTGATGAAGAGGGATTTATAGTGGAAAAAGAGAACATAAGACAAAAGGTTCTAACTCCAAAAGGGGAAGAGATACATATAGATAACTGGGCTGGAATCATAAAAGGTTCTGAGGCTTTCGTCAAGTCTGACGCTTTTTCTTTAATCGAACTTGCTAAAAAGCTATAGTGGAAATACTGGATAAATTAAAAACGTTATTTGAAAGTAAGTTTAGGGATATATTCAGCAATAATACCATTAAGTTTTTTGATTTCTCAAAAAATGTTGAAAATGTTTTAGAGCTTGAAGATGGACAGAGATTAAAAATTGATTTAAATAGAGCGACAGACATAGAAAAAAAAGCGCTCAAAGAGATCATTGATTTCACGGTTCAAAATGAAGAAGAAACATTTCTTACAAATAAAGACTCTAAAAAAACAGAACAAATAAGAAGGAATCTCCCAAAAAATATAGATGATGAATTATTGAATTTTTATAATGATAAATTAAATGCTGATATGCTCAAGGCATTAGAAATGTCTCTAGTTGTTCGTAATGCTTTTAAAGATGGAGAAGAGATAATTGAATTGAAAAGAGATATTGCTTACAAATTTCCAGAATTTGGCAATAATATCTGCAATTTAACTACCAGTAATTATTTTGATGGCTACTTTAAAGAGTTATACTTGGCCATGTTAGAAGAAGATGGATTTGAAATAAGTAATTATCAAATAGAAGTTGAAAGAATCATAAAATCGTTGCCCTATATGGTATTTATCAACAGGTATAAATCTCTTGAGGAATTCTCAGGCGAGGTTAGATTTAAATTAAGTAAATTAAGGAAGTATGGGGCTGATAAATTAAAACTTCATGCAATTGGTAAAGATAATGTAGAAAAATCCTTAAAGATCGCAGAAGAATATCATGAAGAAAGAGAAGTTAATATAGAAAAAGAAATAAATTCTAATAGAACCATAGCCACACTCATCTTTAAATTTTAATCGAGCCTAGCTCAATTGTATCTATCCAAACCAAGCTTAGATTTACCCTTCTTTGCTTCTTCGAGAATCTTATGAATTTTGTTTGCTTATTATGAATTTGTCATAGAATCATGCTGTACAATTAAATAATGTCGGAACTTTTTGGCACAACCATAAATGTGCTTGTCCCAGAATAAGCAATATTATGAGGATTACGCACATTCCGAATATAACAAAAGAAAAGATGAATATTGGTAGACCCCAGTCTTCTTGAAGAATGGCTCCAATTAGCCCTATAATACTCCCAATAATAGAAAGAACAAAGATGATAAGAAATATCCAAGCAATTACAATCTCAATCATTTTTACAATCTTGCAATCTTTCCAGCATCAGTAAGTTCTATGCCTTTTTCTATAGAAACTAAGTCCATATCCTGTAATTCAGCAATTGCTCGATAGAGCATTGCTGTTGAAAGATCTATTTTCTTTGCTAAATCTGCTGTGCTTTCGTATTTTCCTTTTTCTATTTCTTCAAGAATCTTTTTCTGGCTATCGGTTAGTTTGAAACTTAACTTTGGGAGATAAACTATTGAGGTTTCCTTATCCTCTTCAGGATTGTAAGCAATTCTGCTTATTTTATCATGTCTTGCGTATGCTGCAAAAAGCAGTCCCAATGCTTTTGGCTTTCTTCCAGAAGTAATATTAACAAAAATATGGTCCTCTTTTGGCTGGGCATCAATAATCTCAACACACTTTCTAGCAACTTCAACGATGTCGTAAACTTCAGTTTTGACTATTTTTACATCAATAACCTTTCCTAAGGAGTCTTGTATAAGCTTTACAGATGCTTCCTGCTCTTTATTTGGTTCTTTATCAATAAGAAGTATAAGTCTTTCTGCTCCGAGCCGTGTAGATGCTAAAAGAACTGGTTCGGGATTGTATAGTGTTGCAATAAGTACCTTTTTTCCCATTATTTCCTCGTTTTGAGGCTTAGTTTCCTCGATAATAGGGAGTTGTTCTTCGTTTATATAAGTTTCCATAGGAAATAGAACCCCTACTCATTTATATACCTTTCTACCGATAGGTATACAATTATACTGAAATATAGAAAGATTTAAATAGTATTTTTCCAGTAAAAACATATGAAAACACTAAAATTGATGAGAAACAATGTCAAAATTGATAGACAAGTAGTTAAAAAATTTGGAGAAGCAGTATATCATACGTCTGATGTTGAATCTGTATCTATTAAAGTTGATTTTAAGGATGGAAGCACATTAGGTTTCAAAAGACATGAAAGACAAGACGAATTTGATAGATCTATGGAGGCAGAAGAATAATGGTTAAGAAAGAAAGTAAAGAGGCATGCAAATTTTATGATAAGTATCGATTTTTTCCTGACGAGAAGAAGAAAGGGATAAAGATACTTAATAAATACATAAAGGAATTAACAGGAGCAATAAATTCGTCTCGGAGAATTATCAAGGATATTACCTTATGGGAAGGGGAAGACATTAAACATTGCAAAGATAAAATCAGGGAATATGAACAATTAAAAGAAAAACTAAAGAAGGAGCTGAAAAAATGAAATTAGATAAATTGTCCACATCTGAAAAAGCCACTATTTGGATTTTCTTAAATAGCGATATTAAACTCAGTTATGATGATCTTAGTATTATGCTTGGTCATGAAATACAGACTATTACGAATCAGATGAACAAGATTAGGAAAAAATATCCGAATATAATCAAAGAACAAGTTGATAATAATAATCTAAAGAGGTTATACATTCCTGAAAACTTACGAAGCATCTTACTTAAAGAAAAGCTAAGGAAGGAACTGAAAAAATGAGACCTATAAAAACATTATTTGTAGCTAAAAAATATCTCCCTTCTATTCTTAGAGATATTCGGGATAGGGGGATACCCTATAAATTCATAGAAATCGGGGAAGATGGTAAACTAAAGTCTATGAGTACATACGATAGAATCTTAGAATTAAAAGCAAGTATAGTTGAAGCTAAAAAGGATATGCAAGGTTATAAAAAATTCATTAAACAAGAGGAAAGAGATATAAAACATAACGAAAAATGTATTCTTGCTTGGAAAAAGGAACTAAGAGAGTTG
>CAYHEY010000061.1:0-4754 GCA_964355735.1 Candidatus Woesearchaeota archaeon | reverse complement strand
CTTTTGGAGAAAAAGGAGAAAAAGCAGGAGAATATGCAGAAGATTTAGCAGCAACAATGTTAGCAACAACACTTGGTATAGAATTTGATTCAGATAAGGCTTGGGAAGAAAGAGAGCAGATATACAAATCTTCGGGTCATATCTTTAAAACAATGAACATAGCTCAGTCTGCAGAAGGAAATAAAGATGGTCTATGGACAACAACAATAGCTACAGCAGTTATGCTAGAGAACTCAAATCACGAAGCAAACACACAATAGCATTGAGTGATAGTAATTAATATTCTATTATGCTAGATTACTAAGAAGAGAATGTTTTTATGATAGAAGCCTTACTTAACTTCTTCATATATTATCTTAACTTTGCATGGCAATTTTGCAGAAGCACTCTTGCATAGGGCTCTTACAAAATCTGTATCTTTCTTATTAGAGTAACCGATTATAAATACAGGCTCTCCTGCTTTAACATAGGCTGCTCTGAACATGGTTGTTCCAAAAGAGTGAGCCATACCTGACTGAACTCTCTCTCCCTTGCTTCCACCAGAGAAAGTTTTATTTTCCCTCACAACTTGATGTGGATAAGGTTTGCATACAAAATAAAAATTATCTATAAACCTTTTTGTAAGCCTGTTATTTATCATTTGTCTAGATGCTTCAAGAGCCATATCTCTTATCTGAATATTCATCATCGAGTAAATTCTCATAAAATTTTTATATTCTCCATTATCAAATTTCTTTATATTTCCCATATTAAATTTACTTATTTTCTGATTAGGAACAGCCTTAATATAATTAAGATGTTTAACAGATTGAGACTTTCGAGTATAGCTTGTAATCGGTCTCTTAGAATAGGCTTTTGCTCTTCTTATTGGCATCTTTACTTCACCTCAACTTCTGTATTTATTGATTGTCCTGGAAGACCTTTCTCGAATATCGCTCTTATCATTCCTTTGTTTCCATGCGAGCCAGAAACCTTTCCTTCTATAATTTTTCCTGCAGGAGACTTCCATGAAACATGTTTTCCTATAAATTTTTCTGCTTCTTTTTTACTTTTTAATCCTAAGTCTAATATAAAATGCTTCTCATGAATATGCTTTAAACTTCTTCTAAATTGAACAACTTTTCCTTTTATCATAAAATCTGGAGTAAAAATAGGTTTTTAAATATATTTATTGTTGCAACTGGGTCAATACCCCTCAGCTTGCTGTGATTCGTTCCAAGTTGGAACCCTGAAAAATTGCTTTGCAATTTTTGGGGTGCTCAAAAACATTTGTTTTTGACATTAAAAAATACTTCACCTCGGTGCTATTGGGATTTTTTATTGCCTAGCAACAGAATAAGGATCAGAGGGTCGTGTAGCTACCTCAACTAATGTCCAGAATGAGTCTTGAATAAAACCGCCTTCTCCTTGTAATCTATTCATTTGACTTAGAGAATATTGGTGTGCTCTTCTTAAATAACTCTGTCTCTCTGACCCCATGGCACTCGTATCTTCCATGTGCTCCTCAGTATTTATTTTTCTCATATTATAATTCTAGTTCAAAATCCCCATATTCTCTCTTCAAACAATCCAAAATTTCCTTAGATATCTTTTGTGGTTTTCCTTTTTGTTGTCTTAAGATTGTCTCAAATTCTGCCTGGCTTGCAGACTCTAATTTGCCTTTATCATTTATCTTAGAGAGTTTTGCTTCATCTAATACGAATGAAGGATTTGTCATAAACAAGTCAAGATGTTTTTGTTTATCCTTATTAGTATAACCTACTCGCACCTGCATTTTCTTTATATCAACCAAGTCGCATCTCTGGCCATATTCTATAAGGCTATTCATAAGATAGTTTGCATTTTTTCTTATGTCTTCTAGTTCATATTTTGTAGGTCTTTTTTTGCTATTATATTTTCTTTTTGCTTCTATGATTTCATGTAGAACCTTAAGATGCTTTGGATCTGTTCTCCCTTTATTTATCAACTCTTTTTCAAACTGCTTTACTAACTCTGTTTCAGATTTATTTCCAAACAAATTCTTGAGTACTTCGAATACATTTTCATAAGTTCCTTTCAGAGTTTTTTCTTGATTTCTCTTATCAATTTGCTCTGCTAACTCTTTTAGTCTTTTCATATAATCTTCTGCATCTTTCATCAGTTCATCAACTTCTTTTCCTGAAACCTCTTTTACTTTTCCATGTTCATACCCTTTATAATAATCTATAACAATTTTGTGAAGTATATCGACATATTTTTGTTCTAGCATTTTTTCTTCATCCACAAATATTCTCTTAACTTCTTTAACTGTTTCAGAAGGTGTTGGAGGAGGAATACCATACATCATCAGTAAAGCCTGAGAAGGATTTATTACACTCCAGTAGATATCCATTAATACTATATCGAGTAATCTTTGTTTAACCATTTCTTTAGTTTTTTCTCCTGTTGCCATAAATCGATCTATTGCTTCAGGAGAAGGTTTTATTTTTCCCATTTTCAAAAGAAGTTTCCAAGGTAAAAACCCGCCCCTATCATAAAGCGGTATCCCATCTCGGATAAATGTAAATATAACAGGCACAACATCTTTAACATCTTCCCAGAACTCTGTAAGCAAATAAACTTGTGGAGATAATTTATTTTTAACTCCTGCCAATTCTCCTGCTTCTGCAACATACTGATAAATAATTCCACGAAGCTTTTCTTTTAATTCTAAGCGAGGCATTCTTTTTACATCTGTATCGTCTATGATAACAAAGACATCTACATCACTTGTTGCTTTTGCTTCTCCTCTTATAAGAGAGCCCGCAATTACATAACTATAAATATATTTTTCAAATTTTCTCAGACAGAGAGACTTATGTATTTGTGATACTCTGAGTGCTCCCAATATTCCTTTATCATAAAGCGGATAAGACATACCTATTGCTTCTGCAATATCATACTTAGAATCCAAACAATAATTCCACAAATCAACAGGAGTAATAATATTCATCCATATAACAGGTTTCATTCCCTTAACCATCTTAATTATTTCTCCTTTTATCTTGTTTATTTCTTTAAAGTTCTCTTCAGGAATAACCATTGTTATATGCATTGGCTTTTCTTTCTTTTCTTCAGGAGTCAATGCCAGCTCTTCATCAAATCTGTCTGCTGCCTGAGGAGGTATAATTCCCATAGCAAGAGTAAAAGGAAATTTTTTAATTACTTCTTTTTTAAAATTATCAAGTTTCTCTTTTGTTTTGTCCATCTCTTTCTTGACCTCTTCTGGTATTTCTCCAGGAAGTTTCTGGCCAGGATGATAATCCATAGAAGGATTTTTTAATTCATCAGAAAGCTCTTCTTTCTTTATCTTTTCTTCAGGTTTTGTCATTTTAATGGTGATATCTCAATAATTTTCCGTGACTTTATGCTTAGAATTAGTTTAGAGTGTTTTTAAATATAACTGTTATCAGAGAAAAACTGCTTGAATCAGTTATTAACTAATCAACTTAGCAATTAATAATATAGAAAAGATGAAATTATTAACATCTTTTATATAGAATAATGCGAAGCACTCTATTCAAGTGAGCCATCGGAGAACTTAATCTCTTCCTCTTTTTCATACAAATATCAAATAAAAAGTAAAAAATAAAATCGCTTAAATTTCAACTAGATTCTTAGAATCTATTTGGTCTAGGCATTTTTGAGTAACAGTCTTTACAGTAAACAGGTTTTCCTTCTGTTGGTTTGAATGGCACTTCGCATTCTTTCTTACACTTGCTACATACAGCCTTATGCATTTCTCTTGGTCCAAAATCTCTTCTTGGTCCTCTGAAATTGTTAAATCCCATATTAATTTATCCTCCGAATATTTGTTTATTTGTGTGGTCTCTGTCGTATCTATATTTTAATTGTTGTTAATACCTAAGAAATCGTTTTATATTCTTATCTTATGTACTAATTTAATAATTTATTTCCACTTTATAAATGCATGTATTTACAATTTTTTTAAGAAAGAATTATATTTCTCAATTTATATGTACTGCTTACCTAATTTATTCAAGAACTAATGTGGAAAACAAGATATCACTATAAAGTAATAACAACTAGAAAGACTTAAATACTAGAGAATATCTCTTAATCTATGGAATTTGATATAAATACAAGAAATAGGGGTATTGCAATAATAATCACTGTTGCTGCTATGGCGATTATAGCAGCAATAATCATAAGCTTGACTCTTGAATTTAACCTAGTAGAGAATCTAGTTATGAGCTGGATTTTAACTACTCTTTATTCCATCTTTGGTTTCTTGATAGTTGGCGATACTATTGGCATAATAAAAACAGAAAAGTCTGTTTATATAGACAGACCTATAATAAAGGAAGTAATAAGAGTGATAGAAAAACCCGTTGAAGTAATAAGAGAAGTACCTATAGAAAAGGAGATAGTAAAAATAGTAGAAAAACCAGTTATTCAAAGAGTTGAGGTTCCTGTTATAAAATGGTTAGAGAGAAAAGTCTATATCAAAAGAAAAAAGTTACATATTATAAAATTTAATTACATAGCCTCTACTGAAACAAAAACTTTCCACAAAAGAAATTGTAGATTTGGAAAGCTAATAAAAAGAAAGTATAAAATACATAATAACAAATACTCCTTTTTTCAAAAAAAGCATTTCAAAGCATGCAAAGTTTGTTTAAAAAAGTAGATTTCAAAAGTATAAATTTTTCTAACAAGCCAATTATTTATTGAGCTTTTAGCCATATTGTTTGATATAAGTCGGCGAAGAGTCG
>CAYHEY010000060.1:0-4770 GCA_964355735.1 Candidatus Woesearchaeota archaeon | reverse complement strand
TAAACCAGCAAGTTACGTCCACATCATAAATGATGTGGTTTAAGTTTATGGACATTAATATTTTAGGGTAATCCAATTTTTATCGAAGATAAAAACTTTAAAAATAATTTTCAGATTAATTAAATTAAGTTGGAAGTATTAGGGTTCAGTATAGTTAATTAATAATCAATATAGCAGAGATTTTTGCATCAAAGATAATTTTATAACCTCTTTATTCTTTTGATAGTTATGAAAAAGAGGGATTTTAATTTAACAGAGAAAGAGATAAAATTATTCAAAAGTCTGAATTCTCCTGCAAAGATTCAGAATTTTATTAATAAAATTCCTGTTAATTTTGAAAAAGATGGAAAAGATACTTGCTATTCTCCCAGAAAAGTTCTAAAGGAAAATGAGTGCCATTGTATTGAAGGAGCTATTCTTGCAGCATTAATACTGCGAGTTAATGGTTATCTGCCTTTGCTTGTGGACTTAACTGCATCTAAACAAGATTTTGACCATGTTATAGCAGTTTTTCAAAAAGATTCAAAATGGGGAGCAATAACAAAAACTAATCACTATTCTCTCAGATACAGAGAGCCTGTTTACAGTTCTATTAGAGAATTAGTTATGAGTTATTTTCACGAATATTTTAATGAAAGCGGAAAGAAAACTCTTAGAAGCTATTCTAATCCTATTGATCTCTCGATGTTTGATCATGAAAATTGGATGACAAAAGAAGGCGAACTCTGGGAAATCCCAGAATATCTCGCAGAAGTTGAGCACTTTCCTATTCTAACAAAAAAGCAAATTGCCAATTTGCAGAAAGCTGATAAAATAGAGCTAGAAGCCAACAAATTAGTTGAATATAAAAGTAAGAGTATGAAGAGGAATTTGTAAAAAGAGATAATAACAATATTAATATAAAGCACCGGATGAGAATCGAACTCATGAAAACCCGCTCTGCAGGCGGGCGCAGTACCATTGTGCCACCGGTGCACAATGGAACTAAGAATATGATGTTTTAAATGTTTTTGTATGCTAAGAAGTTGTTATTTCTAATTTTCCTTTTTCTTTGCCAACAACTGCTTGTTCTAAAGCATTAAAAGCGTAGCTTCTTGCTTCTTTTCTTAATTTACCTTCTTCTGCAATTAAATAATGCTGTCCGGCTATCTCCAATCCTTGACTATGAAATTGTCCGTTAGGCACTCTTGTAAAAGTGACTCTATAAGTTTCTCCTATTTGCGCAGGTCCTTCTGATTTCGGTCCACCCATAAATTCTCCATTTCCTTCAGTAATCAATCTAACAACAAAAGGAATTCTTCTTTTATCTTCATCAGAAATTAATCTTAAAGCCTCTACTTCACTTTTAGCAACAGCCAAAACTTTATGGTCATAATAAACTATGGCACTTCCTAAATATTTAGACCTAAAATCCGGATTTTTTAATTCTTCAGTAAGTAAATGAGCTTGTTTTCTTATTTGTGTTTGTTCAGTATCATCTATCATATTTTCTCTCCAATTATCACAGAACTCTTCTTCCTTTCGGTTACTATACTGATATAGTTTAGATTTTTAAATCTTTGCACAAGCATAACGGTGCCACCGGTGCGCTTAATTTCATTACCTCACTCAAGGTGAGTTTTGAAATGAGCATATTAGCTCAAAAGAATTATGGGTTGGAAGTTTTAAAGGCTTTGTGCTTAGAAAGATTAATGCCACCTAATTCTTCTATCTTTTAAATGTTCTGCAATATTCATTCTTGTGCTTCCTAGCCTCTCTGTTGTAGCAGGATGGTATAAACTAACTTTTGCTCTAGTTTGCTCTCTTGAACGATATAATTCTTGCACTTCATAATGAGCAGATTTTATTTTTCCTGAAAAGCTACCGACAAAAATCAAACCCCCTAATCCTCCATTCAATAAATAGTACTCAAGATTTCTCTCCGCCATTTTAGTTTAATATACTTTTCATTTATAAGGATTATTGCGATAAAGAATACATAAAAATGGTGCCACAAGTACGAAATTTAATAGAAGATAGATTGTTTTTAAGTTTATTATCAATAATCTTTTATCCCAATATCATCCCCTCAATTGCATCTTGCATTGATTTTCTTATTTCAGGATGTCTTTTATGCATTTCGTCTAAAAGAACTTCTAGAATGTGGTTGTCCTTCATTCTTTCCGGATGAGCCTCGATTTCTTGCTTTATTTCTTGCGCCATCGCAGGCCCATAAGTAAGTCTAACTTCTCCTAAAAAAAGAGAATAATCATCAGCATCGTCAGTAGTTGCCATAGAAATTATTAACTAAGTTAGTTAATAAATATTATTGTGATTTAAAAGCATTTATTTACTACCCACTACCTATTAGATTCCAAATAACTTTTCATAATCCTTATGAGTCATCCAATCAAGAACTACTGAAATAATACCTATCTCCGAAGAACCAGTTATAGTATACATTAATCTCCAAGCAAAGGGCAAATCATAAACTCTAACATTATTTATTCTATACTTACTCAAATAACTTTCGGGAATATCTTTCTTAGGAATATATTCTCCTGCTTGATAATCTTCTTTTATAGCTTGAAATGCACGAATTAAAGCTTTTTTAATCGGATCTTCATCAGACAACTCATTAAAGGCTTTTTCAAGATCATCATCAATAAATTTTATTTTTGATGGAAGAGTCATATTTTAATATCGGGCCTATCTTTTATTTTATTGTAAAGTTCAGGATTCCAGATATAAGTAATTTTTCCATCCTTTTCAATTATTATTCTATAACTTCTCTCCAAATATTCCATAATTACTTGAAATGTTTGCCACATTACTTTCTTAGGAAGATTATTGAAAAGTTCTGTTTTCTTGTATTCTCCACTATTTTCTTCTATAAATTTTTCCACCATTAACACTGTCTGAAGTGTTGGAGATCTTGCTATAGTATTTGTTTGCGCATAGGTTTTTTCTTCAGTTATCATAATAATATCAATTGATATGACTATTTAAAGTTTATCTTTTTGTATTTAAATGCTAAAAAACTCGCCAAAAAGTAAGAATATAAAGGAGCCACCAGTGCACAAAAGAAAATTTACTTCTCTAGACAATTATCTTCTGTTATGCAATCTTAAGTAAGCTCTTTTTTGAAAATAATGTCCATTTATTCTAACTACCTGAGGTCCTGTTACTTCTCCATCAACACTCTTAAGCGACTCATTTAAAGCACCTCTAACTCTCTCTCCAAGAGGCTCAAGATAACCTCTCGAGGCCATCTCTTGAACAATAGCTTCTGCTCTTACACCCCTTCTTCCTTCTCTAGAATGAAAACAAACATATCTATAAACTGCCTGACCTAAACTTTGCATATTCTTTCTTTCCTTTTCTTGTTTTTAAGTTTTATTGTGCTGAAGAATACACATATTACTTGTTAATAATTAATCTCTCAACTTTCTCACAAGCGCTCTAACTTTCTCATCTATCTTAGAAACTCGCTTCAATATACCCGGATAATCATGAGAAGAAGTATCTGAAATTTTCCAATTTTCTATAACTTTTCCTTTTGCTTTAAATCTAACATCGCTTGCAACATTTACTATCAAATCTGCTCTTGCCAAGATAAGTTTGGTAATTTTTCTAGGCCTACTATTTACTTTTTTCACTCCAAAGCTCTTCAAAGCTTTTTTTACATTTTTAGCAACATAAGGCCTTTTTTTATCCAAATGAGTCCCTGCACTTTCTTCTCTTATAGCTTTATTTTTATTATATCTCTTAAATAAAGCCTCAGCTACTTTACTCCTGAACCTATTATGCTTACAAATAAATAATACCCTCATTTTCCCCATCTCCATCGTGGTTTTTCTCCAGTTTTCCAGCAAATTAGTATTAAAAGCAAAGTAAGAACAAAGATAAAAAATAAATTTAAACTTTCTTCAACTCCTCTAATAAAAAATAAAAATAACAAAAACCAAATTAGCAAAATAAGCCAACCTTCCCAGCTACAAGGATACCATCCCCAGCCATAACATTTTGCTTTAAAAAAGAGTTTTTTCATTTATTTAAGTTTACTACAAAATTTATCAATTTCTTTAGCATCCTCAGAATTTTTATCTTTTAAACCAAGAGTAGCCAAAGGCTTGCCACTAATCTCCCCCATCTCCTTAAATGTTTTTCCTGCTCCCCCGCCAAAAGTACAGAAAAAAGCAACTTTCTTAAGCTTACTCTTATTCTCTATCAAATAAGTTCTTACAGCAGGAACAACTGTTCCTGCCCAAACAGGAGTTCCAATAACAACAAGCCTATATTTTTCGGGATCTTTCTTAAAAATAATCTCTGTTGTGCTTTTTCTAAAAGCATCTCTTCCACCAAAAACATATCCAAGAATACCTTTTCGAGATTTTTTGTCAATTATTTCTTCTATGTCTGCATCAAGTTTTCGTGCAATTTTTTCAGCTAGTTTTTTAGTATTCCCTGTTCTTGAGTAAAATACCACGAGTATTTTTTTGTTCATTTTATCCTTTTACCTCTTCTCTCTTAAAATAAATAAACCATAGAAACCACAATAGCCAAAGCGAGCCAAGCCAATCTTGAGTTATCAACTCGAGAACTCCAAGAAACCCGAGAAAACCTAGAAAACCTAGATACCATTCTTGTTTAAGCTGTTTTTTATTTATAATTTTTTTCATCTTTTTTAATTTAACAAATCCCTGCTAATCTAACGCACCTGCAAGGATTTGAACCTTGGACCCCGAACTTACTCCCATTTTAAATTTGGTAGAAGGCTCGTACTCTATC
>CAYHEY010000059.1:0-4793 GCA_964355735.1 Candidatus Woesearchaeota archaeon | reverse complement strand
TGTTTCTGACTGAAGATATTGGGAGTAAACAGTTTCAACAAATCTGAATAAGTCTATATGAACTATCCCTGTTATAGAACATGAACTTATTCTTCCTCTTGAAAAAATAGGCTTGCTGTCATCTAAGCCAAGTGCGAGTTTTACACCTAGTTTTTCTGCTCTTGCCTTCAGATAGGGCATATCAAAGCCATCTGAAAAATAACCAACAAGTATATCTGGAGAAAGCTTTCTTATTAATTTAACAAATTCTTCAAGCATTTCTTCTTCATTTTTTAGGCATTCAACATAGTCAAGATTATGATTACATTTTTTCCAAGTTAGCACTTTTTTTATCTTGCCTTTATCCCCATAGACAGAAATCATTAGAATTTCTCCTTTTCCTATTTCAACTTCGTCTGTTTCAATGTCAAAGGCAATTATATTTGGTTCATTGCCTAATTTGCTTTCTTTATGCTCTTCTAACTTTTCTATTTTATCTATTTTCAGGCAGGAATCAACATCCATTGAAGAAATTCCTCCAAATTCATCTCCTGTTATTAGCTCGCCTGTTACCTTTTTCGCAACTAGGGGAACAAAGTTCTTCTCGTCTATATATTTTGTTATAAGGGGAATATCATATTCTCTGCGAAAATCGACTTCGGGAAAATCTATCTGGTCGGCTATTGCATGGCAGTCTTTAAAATTTGTAACAAAGATTTTTATTGCCTTTACTTCTTTTCCCAAGAATTTCTTGTTTTCTAATTTGATAGACTCAACTTTGCTTTCTCGGATTTCATTTTTTGTTTTTAATTTTTCTATTTTTTCAGATATTTCTTTGATTTTCTTATCACTTACTCCATTCTTGAGGATAGCATAGAAAGAAGGCTGAAATTCATCTATTAGACAAATTCGCTTTCTATTTTCATCTCTGCCTATTATTTTAACAAAATTCTTTCCATTAAAATCAAAGTAATCATAGTCAAGAGGCATAAAGTATATTTCTTTTTTCATAGCAACAACCTCTGGCTGGTTTTTGCAATTCCAGCAACCCATTCTTTTTTCATAGCAACACTTCCGGGGAGGCTTTTGCAATTCCAGCAACCAATTCTTTTTCTATCATGAAAAAAGAAAGATAGGGTATTATTTAAAAGTTGAGCATGGGGATATAGGCTTATAATGTTATTATCTAGTAGTGACAAAATAGAAAGGTTTAAATATGCCCATTTTGTTAACTAAGTATGACAAGAAGAGAACAAATCGGGCTTGAACAATTAACAGATTTAATTGCTAGAGAGACAGAAAGAAGTGGCGTAGTTAATGGAAATGTCAGTTGTAGTGCTTCTAGAGGTTCTTCAGGAGATAGACCTTTTACATGGAGGTATAGTTGTCTTGGTAATGAAGCAATTGAGGGTGGAAATGATTTTGATGAACCTGATCCTACACCAATGGTAGATAGAGCTCTTAGTTATCTTCAAGCAACAATCCAAAAAAATCAAAAAGCTAAAGAACTTCAATTTGAATCTCAAAAAACTTCTGATAGTTCTGGAACATTTACTTTTAGAGGAAAAACCTTAGTTGAAAAGTCTCATGAACAAAGATATCAAGATTTTCTAAGAGAAGCAAAATTAATATATGCTCCTTCAAGAAATTTTTCAGAAAATCCAGAGACAAAAACGAGACTCTTGATAAAATATTTTCCTGGAAGATTTGGACCAAATGGTGTTCAAAGTCTAGAGAAAAAACAATATCTGGCTGTTCAAATAGGCGCTCTTTTTAATGCTCTTTATGAATCTCTAGCTAAGCAGATGAAGAAGAGTTCATAATTTTTAGATTTCTTCGAGAGCTTTTCGAAAATAAATGCAGAAAGTAAGTATAAATAGGCCAAGACTAAAACCTCCAAGAACATCGGTAAACCAATGAACATTCAAAAGCAGTCTTGAAAAAGCAATGACTATAATTGTTAGTGTTAAAAAAAGAGTTGTTGTTAATTTTACTTTTCTTGAACTGCTCTTTTTTAAGACAAAATAAATTATCATGCCAAAGAAAAGGAGGGATAGTGTAGAATGTCCGCTAGGAAAAGAGAAATCTATTTCATTCACCAGCATATTAATTGGTCTTGCTCTATGAACTAGGTTTTTAATTATAAATACAGAACTAACTCCGAGGAGTATTGTTAGGAGGGAAAAAATTGAGTCTTTTCTTTCTTTTTTAAACCAGTGATAGATGGATAAAAGCACTATTGCTACTAGGAGAACAGAGGTGCTGAAGATTATTCCAAGATATTCTGAAAAAGAAACAAGAAAATTTGTTTCTATCGGCTGCATTAGAGAGTTTATAGTTGAATCTAGTTTTAGTAAAGGCAGATTTAGCTGTATCGAAACAAATATCAAAATAAAGATAAGCAAGGAAATAAGACTTGTTACAATTAATCTCTTAGATTTTCTCATTTTTTTATCTTTCTTGGATTTTTTGTCTTATATAGCTTCTATAACTAAGTTTAAATATTTGTTCTTTTTCAATAGTTTTATATATTCTTAATCATAATTAATTTTATGGGTCTTCAAATAGCTGAGATTGTTCCTCGGAAGGAGATAGAAATAGTTGACTTGAAGGGTCGAATTTTGGTAGTAGATGCTTTTAATGTAATTTATCAGTTTTTGAGTACTATTAGACAGCCGGATGGAACTCCGCTTATGGATTCAAAAAAGAGAATAACAAGCCACTTAAGTGGCTTGTTTTATAGAAATATTAGTCTTCTTGAAAATAATATTAAACTTATCTATGTTTTTGATGGAAAAGCTCCTGAATTAAAAAGAGGAACACAGGAGAAAAGAGAAGAAGCTAAGGATGAGGCTGCTGAAAAATATGAGCAAGCCAAAAGCGAAGAAGATATAGAAGCAATGGGCAAATATGCTCGACAAATAGTTCATCTTGATAAGCAGAAAATAGAAGAGAGTAAAGAATTGCTTAAGGCAATGGGAATAGCAATTATCCAAGCACCAGGAGAAGGAGAAGCTCAGGCAAGTTATATTGCTAAACATGATAGAGAAATTTATGCTGTGGGTTCACAGGATTATGACTCACTTATGTTTGAATCTCCAAGGCTTATACAAAATTTGACACTTGCAAGAAAGAGAAAAATTGCTTCTGGTTTTATTGAAATAAAACCTCAGTTAATCGAATTAAAAGAGCTGCTCAAAGAGCTAGGTATAAATCAAGAACAATTAATTTGTATAGGTATACTGAGTGGCTCAGACTATAATCCTGGGGGAGTCAAGGGAATAGGACCAAAAAAAGCGCTTAAACTGGTGCTAGAGCATAAAACTCCTGAAAAAATATTTGAAGCACTAGAGCAACTTGAGAGAGATGGAAAGTATAAAGTGGATTTTGATTGGAGACAGGTTTTTGAATTAATAAAAAATCCTAATGTTGATAAAGAGTATAAAATAAATTTTCCAAAGCTAGATTTTGATAAGATTAAAGAAATTTTGATAGAACATGATTTCTCAGATGAAAGAATAGAAAAGCAGTTAGATAGACTTCGCGAGTTAAACGAGTCTCGCAAGCAGAAGACGCTGTTTTAAGGCAGATTTTTATAGCTTTCTATAAATATCGAAAGCTTTATAAATAAGAGATTATTCTTATCGAAAGCTTAAAATGAAGAAAATTGAACAAGTATATCGAGAATTGCTTTATCAAGCAATAGAAAAGAAAAATATGAGCATGACTCAGTTAGAACTCTCAAAAAAATTAGGATTTTCCCTAAGTACCATAAATCTTGCCTTGAAGAAACTCGAGAAAATTGGGAGTATAAAGATAGGAAATATGGGCTTTCGTATTTTAGATTTAAAAAAAATGTTGTTTCTCTGGGCTTCTGATAGAAATCTGGAAAAAGATATTATCTTTTCTGCTAGAATAAATCTTCCTGTTAAAGAAATAGAAAAAAATATGCCTAATGCTGTACTTGGAGTTTATAGTGCATATAAGTTTAGATTTAAAGATGTTCCTGCTGATTATTCTGAGGTTTATGTTTATGCTAAAGAAAAAGAGTTAGAAGAGATTAAAAGAAGATTTAGTAAAGATTTAGACTTGAAATCAAAGAATCCGAATTTGTTTATTCTCAAAAGAGAAGAAAGCGAACTAAATTATGGAGAAACAAGCACTATTGGTCAGATATTTGTTGATCTTTGGAATTTAAAGACTTGGTATGCTTCTGAATTTCTGAAACAATTGGAGGAAAGATTAAGTTTAAAATGACAGAGTTTTGGAATTCTTTGCTGACCGAGAAGAGCTGGGAGTTATTGATTGAGATAAAGAAAAAATATAAATTTATATTGATAGGTGGATGGGCAGTTTATTTATTGACAAAACAACAGAAATCTAAAGACATAGATATTGTTGTTGATATTAGTGAGCTTCAAAAACTAAAATCTGAAAACCTGCAGAAAAATCAGAATCTTAAAAAATATGAGATAAAAACAGAGAACATAGATATTGACATCTATGTCGAACATTATTCTATTCTGGGTATTCCTGTTCAGGATTTAAAAAAATATGTGATAAATTTAGGTGGATTTGATATTCCAAATCCAGAGGTCATGATTATTCTCAAGCAAGAAGCCTATAATAATAGAAAAGACTCTATTAAGGGCCAAAAAGATGAAATAGATATTATTTCTTTAATTTTCTTTTCGGATTTTAATCCTAAAAATTATTTAAGTATACTTAGGGAATATAAAAAAGATAATTTTTATTCTTCATTAATTAGTCTAGTAAGAAATTTTAAAGATTATAATAAATTAAATCTAAATCCT
>CAYHEY010000058.1:0-4849 GCA_964355735.1 Candidatus Woesearchaeota archaeon | reverse complement strand
TCAGAAGATGGGAAAAGATTTTTAGATGAATATGTAAACAGAATAAAAAATGCTAGAATAGCTGAAATTGGAATTTCAAGAGAGAATATACTTGCAATAAAAGTTATCAAAAAATTCGAGAATAAAGTAAACGAAGAGAAAAAAGATTTTAAGCAGAGCCATAATAAGCCAAGAATAGATATAATTATTACAGGGGGGACTCTTTCTTCGAGCTTAGATGTTAAGACAGGAGGAGTTAAGTTCTTAACTAGTCCTGAGAATCTATTTAAATTTTATCCTGAGATTTTTGAGTTAGCTGATGTAAATGTTATTAATCCATTTATGAAGTGGAGTGAAAATATGAGCTCTAATGATTGGAAAAAAATTGCTAGACTTGTTGTTAAATCACTTAATGATGAAAATGTGAAAGGAGTTATTGTTACACATGGAACAGATTTTTTGCATTATACTTCGAGTGCTTTGAGTTTTTTTATAAAAAATCTAAATAAACCTGTTGTTTTGACTTATAGTCAGAGAAGTACAGATAGAGGAAGCTCAGATGCAAGTTTGAATTTATATTGTGCTGCTAAAGCTGCTCTCTCAGATATCGCAGAGGTCATGTTGGTTGGACATGCTGATTCAAGTGATGATTATTGTTTTGCTTTGAGGGGAACAAAAGTAAGAAAAATGCATAGTTCAAGAAGAGATGCATTCAAACCTATAAATACAAAACCTATAGCAAAAATATATAGAGACAAACTAGAAATCTTATCGAATTATAATAGAAGAAATAAGAACAAAGCATTAGTTGATGAGATTTTTGAAGAAAAAGTGGCATTAGTTAAATTTTATCCTGGACAAGACCCTGAAATACTGGAACATTACTTGAATTTGGGATATAAAGGAATAGTAATAGAGATGACAGGATTGGGTCATGTTTTAACAGAAGGAGAAAATAATTGGATACCTGTTTTGAAGAAAGTTATTGATAAAGGGATGGTTGTTTGTGCTTGTTGTCAAACTATTTATGGTGCTTTAAATCCAATGGTTTATGAAGCAGGAAGAAGAATAGAAGGGACAGGGGTTATTTATCTTAGAGATATGCTCTGCGAGACTGCTTTTGTTAAATTGGGCTGGGTTTTAGGTAAACTCGGTGATAAAGAAATAAAAAAAGAGGATGTTAAAAGTTTAATGTTGAAGAATATTTCTGGAGAGTTTAATGAGAGATTGGGAGAAGAGAATTAGAATTTTAGATTTTTAACCACCAATTTTTCTAACATAATCTCTGGTTTCTCTAGGCATATTTTCTATTTTTCCTTGTCTTTCTAAAAGTCTGTTGATACCACCATTATAAGCTGCAGCCACATATTTCTGCTTTTCATTTTCAGGCATAAAAGAATAACCTGGAAGAGAATTTGTAAGTATTCTATCTAGTTTTAAAAAATAAGCTGTTCCAACTTCTTTATTTATCCTTGAATTAAAGGCTTGTTGATAACTTAATCTTTTTCCATAAAGCTCTTTAGTTACTTCATGCCAAGTAGGTTTCATTATTTGCATTGTCCCTCTTGCTCCTTTTTGACTTACTGCTCGTGGATTATTTTTTGACTCTTGATTAATTATTCTTTCAAGAAAATCAGGTGTTATTGGATTTGTTGAATCTGAAGGTTGTTCATAATGTTTTATCTTTATTTTTCTTTTTGGTAAGTTATTAGTGTTGGTTTGATTAGGGGAGTTATATTTAGGAATTATATCCATAGGCGTTGCAGAAGGAGCATCTGTATCTGAGACAGATTGTTCAAGATATTTTATTTCAAGAGGACTTTGTCTTGCAGGTTCTATTGGTGTTTGCTGTTCTGGTTCTTGTTCTAGTCTTTGTTCTATGCCTGTTGGCTGAGATTCAAAAAGATTTAATCTTTCAGTTTGCTTTTTAGTTATATAGTCCCAACCCGCGCAAAAGAGCCATAAGCCCAAAGCAGATATTCCAATTCTTTTCCATAATCCAATTCCCTGATTTATTGTTTTTGTCATTTTTAGTATCCTTTTCTTAGACCGCTTATTTCTCCTCTAAATCTTGCATGAAGTGTTTCTTCTGCTCTTTCTCTCTTTGTTTTATAGTCTTGAGCATTATAGAGAGTGCATTTATCTTCCATACTTGGGTCGCCTTGACAGGTTCTGCAAGGGAGATTATTAGTTTGCCATTCTGTTAGCATTTTCTCTGCTAGTGTATCTTCACTCATTCTTCTTAAAAGTCCAACAATATATAGATGTCCGCATATTCTTGCTCTTGCTGAGCTTGGTTTTGCTGATGCTGCTTGGGCTTCTGTTTTTCTAGTTTGAGGTTCATCCATTTTTATTGAATTTTCTTCTTTTCTCCTTACTATATCTTTATTTTGAGCCTTTATAAACCTTTAGTTTTTGTTACTCCTTATAAGATACAACAGGATAGAAAGGTTTAAAAAGATTATAAAATTAAGAATCCTACAATTAAGATGAGAAAAGTAATACATTTTGAAGATGATAAGACTTGGCAAAATAATGTTAGGCATGCCCTTTTATTAAGTACAGAAATATTGCCTGTTGAGAGTTTCTCTAATCTTCAGGATTATAGGGACGCAAATTACCCTCAAGCAGATTTGTATATTTGCGATAGGCATTTGCCTGAATTTCCTAGAGGAATTCCAGAAGATAATACTTGGAGAGCATTAATTAGAACAGTTAATTCTTTATATCCTGATTCAAAAATAATAATCTTCTCAAAGCATCCACCAGCAGATTGGAGAAGATATGCGGGCGTAGTTGATAGTCTAGATAAAAATGATTTTGATTTGAATGTATTTAGGTCTAGAGTAGAATCTCTTTTATGTCTTGAGGCAGGAGTTCTCTAATGGCGAGTATAGATGATATTTTCTCAGAAGCTAATTTTGCAGGATATGCTCGTGGCTGTATAGATCTGGCTTCTGAAATGCCTGAGACTAATTTTGATACTTTAGTAATTCCGAGCAGAGGGGCATTACCCATTTTTCTTGGAATGTATCATGCGCTTTCTAAATTTTATTGGAGCGATGAACATAAGGGGCTTTATGATCAACTTTGTGTTCCTTCGTTAATTAAAACCTTATTGCCCGAAGGATCAAAATTGCATGGTTGTCTTGACAGAAGCGAAAAGAGAGTTTTACTTCTTCCTTTTACTGCAGATTTAAAGCTAAATAAATCTGAGCAGGAAGAAATAGACTATACTAGAAAAACTAGAGAATTTTGGTCTCGAGTAACATTGGCTTTTATGAGAGATCCGGTAAATAGAGATAAAGATCCTTATTTTAGGGCTTTTACAGAGGTTATCCTTCGGGATATAGAGCGGAGAGGAGAGCTTGCAGAATCTTATGAAAAATTTCCTAGAGCAAAAAGTCTTGCTTTGATAGATACTGTTATCTCTGGCAGAGCCTCAAATGATATCTTAAGAAGTTTTGATCAAATTGCTTTGGCTGGAGAATGTATAAATGGTGCGAGTGGAGATAAATTATTACCGCATTCTTTTTTAATGATAGATGAAAATGGCGCTAAACTTAAACCAAAATTTGCTACTTATTTGAATAGAAAAAAAGCATTAGGTTCTGCCAAACTTTATTATCTTCCAAGAATATTATCAGAAGATGAAGGTGCTTCTTTAGAAGGTGTTGCTGCTTTAGTTTATCCTACTGTTATGGAAGCATCAACTAGATTGTTAAGAGACGGAAAGGAATTCTTTATAGGTGCTGGAAGTTGGTATGTTGCTCCACAGACCCCTTATAAAGATAATTTTCATAAGTTTATGGATCTTCTTTATTCTGCTATTGATGCTAAATATGCTGCAGATTTTGATGTTCAGAGACAAGAACAAGAGATATTTGCGCAAAAAAGAAAAGAGTTTGTGGAATATGCTTCTGCAGCAGATCTTCTTGGAAACCATAATGAAAGTCCTTCTGCAGTCAATAATGGGTTTGGATATCAAACTTCTGGAAGCTATGAAACAGGATCCCATGTAGTTCATGTTTTATTTAATGAATCAACTACTTCTAAGATTGTGCATAAAATTATTGATTCTTGTTCAATTGATGGTGTTAATGTTAGTATGAGCAATGATAATTCAAATTCTAAAAATATAAAGAGTAGATAATTTTTAAAAACCTTTAAAACTCCTGAATTCTTAGGTAGTTTATGATTGAAAATAATAAAGAAGAGCAAGAAGAGAAAATAAGAAAAATTGAAATGCGGGAGCCCTCTTTAGAAAAGAGTCCTCGGGTAGAAAAGAAAATTGAAATGCGGGCTGGACTGGAAATACATCAGCAGTTAGATACAGGAAAATTATTTTGCAGATGTCCTTCTATATTAAGAAATGAAACAGGTGACTGGATTGTTAAGAGAAAACTTCATGCTGTTGCAGGAGAAAGTGGAGAAATTGATGAAGCTGTTAAACATGAGGTAAAAAAAGAGAAAGAATTTATTTATGAGGGTTTTAGAGATAGTAACTGCTTAATTGAATTTGATGAATCTCCTCCACTGGAGATAGATAAAGAGGCTCTTCGATTAGCTATTCAGGTTGCTTTACTATTAAATTGCGAGATAATTCCTGTTACACAGATAATGCGAAAAATTGTTCTAGATGGTTCTAATACAAGTGGTTTTCAGAGAACAGTTATTATTGCAAAAAATGGATTTCTTGAGACCAGTTTTGGACGAGTTGGAATTCAGGGAATATTTTTAGAAGAAGATGCGGCTAGAATAATAGAACAAAAAGAAAATCAAACAGTATATAGGCTTGATAGATTAGGAATACCTCTTCTTGAGGTTGCAACTAGACCTGAAATTTACTTTCCTGAACAAGTTAAAGAAA
>CAYHEY010000057.1:0-4977 GCA_964355735.1 Candidatus Woesearchaeota archaeon | reverse complement strand
ATAGCCCCACCAGGATTACTTCAAAATATACTTGTTTTGAAGTCCCAGAAAATTTCATTTTCTGAGCGTTCGAATCCTGCGAATTCTAATTCTATAAGATTTATAGCCCCACCAGGATTCGAACCTGGGTCAACTGGCCCAGAACCAATTACACTTGACCGCTGTGCTATGGGGCTTTAAATTTTATAAACCTATTTAGGTGCTTCTTATTGGAGAAACCAATTTCTTTTATATATCTTTCTATCTCTGCTTGCCTTGATAGGTAAAATTGTCGATTGTTCATTAATTTTGAAGGGCTAAATCCTAACTCTATAAATGCTTCTCTAGTATCTTTAAGAAGAGCAATATTATGATTTGTAAATAAAATTCTTAAGAGATTAGAATCTCTTCTGGACATTCTAGCGATTGAACCATCAGTATCTATAAGCCCCCTTATACAAGTTCTAAGATATTTTTTATCTTTAAAAATCCATTTGGGTATTGTTGATTGATTTCTTATTTTATCTCCAGGTTTTATACCCATATGACTAAAAAATTCTACTAATCTTCTACTTCTAAAATCTAAAAATCTGCCGCTACTTTTAGGTCTTATCCTTGTTGTTTCTTTACCTTCTAAATTAAATAATTTCTCCCCCAATGGTTTTAAATAATTAACATGATAATCTCTATCTTTAATTAAATCTCCCGCTATTCGTATATGATAAACCCCTATCTTTCTTCCCTTTTTATAAAACTCGACATGCCCGTCACCTAAAACTGCTCCAACAAATTCGGCCAATTTTTCATCAAGTTCTACTTTGGGAATTTCTTTTAGAGAACCTGGAGAATTAATCCCCCCCTTAGATCGGCCCCAGTTATCTTCTAGTTCTTTAATAATAAATTTATTAAAATTAACATTTGCTAATTTGCATAATTTGATATAATTCTCTTTTGATAAGAGTATACTCTCATTTTTTAGATCTCCAGATAAATAGCTTGGAAAAATATTCAAAATCTTTGACAGATGATTCCATGTATTATTTCCTTTAGCTAATAAAATAAGTTTTCTTTGTTTTCCTCTTTCTAGGACTAATCTCATATAGTAGATAATACATTTCAGTTTATATATTTTACTATTTGACCGCTACATTATGGGGCTAAATTAATAAAAGAATAAGAATATAACTTATAAATTTATGCTAGCATAAATTTATCTAAAATATCTAGAAAACCCTAATGTCCCTTTCTTCCCCAAGATCTCAAACTTGGCCTAACTTTCATATTTCTTGATTTCTTTCTTAAACCTCGAGATTTCTTTGCAGAACTTGTTAATCCTCTGAATGCTCTTTTTCTGTTCTTCGGAGAACATATCCAATTTATTGTTTTATCATTTTTTATCTCAGGCACATTTATATCTATTGCTATAACCTCGAAGAAATAAAATCTTCCATCCTGGCCTATTAAATAACTATTAAGAATCTCGAGATTAGGGTGTTTTCTTTGAACTCTCTGCTCTGCTACCCATTTATAGCTTGTATGAAGAATTTTTTTTGTATTAAACCTTTTTTGCCTTCTCTGTGTTCTTGGTCTTAGCTTTTGTCTGCCTCCTCTTTCAAGAGTGACTCTGAACATAACAAATCCTTTTTTTGCTTTATAACCAAGTCTTCTAGCAGCATCAAGTCTTGTTGGTTTTTCTATTTTTAAAACTCTGTCTCCTGCTCTCCAAGCTATCATCTTTCTTCTCAATTCTGTTACACTCTCTTCAGTAGGCTTTCTCCATGCTCTATTCAAATAATAGTACATTCCTCTTGCAGAATGAGTCTTTTCATTTGGCTTAATATGCTCTGTCATATTTGGATTAGAAATAAGGTATTTTTAAAGCTTTGTTTTATTATCTTGAGGCTTTAAAAATAGAGATTAACATTAAGTTCTGCTCTCCCTCGTCTTATAAATATAATTAATTAAACCGCCAAAATGGCTAGCTAGAGTAAGTATAAGATTAATAAATAACATTCCGAGCCTCTTGTTAAGCCATGATAAGCGAAGGAATTTTGGGAAGTATTCAGGATAATGGTTATCTCTAAAACTATAAATGTTTTTAATAACATTTATAAATCTCAATAACTTCAAGTATTCATAAAAGAAAAAGAGGCAAAGTAAGTTAAAAAAAGAAAATGGCAAAAGTTATTGGTTATATTTTATCTATATTGGGTTTGATTGCTGTTGCTCTCAGCAACAAAATAGCTACTCTGAGTTTTTTAAGTGGATTAGGAAGTAAAACCCTAATTTATGTTGTTCTTGCTTCAGTTATATTAATTATTCTCGGCATAGTCTTTATTATGTCTGATAACGGCTTCTCAAAGACAAGCAAGGTAAAGCACGCTTCAGAAGAAGTTCCTATCTTCGAAGGTGAAGGCAAAAAGAAAAAGATAGTGGGATATAAGCGGGCGTAGAAAGCGAGATTTAATAGGAAGAGTTCTAATTCTGCATTAACTAAATAAAGTATAAATAAAACAATTAATGCTGCTTAACTACATTAGACCATAATACTTCCAACTTAACTAAATTTGCCTACTTTAATTTACCTGAAGATTATAGTTGTTTTAATTAGAAGAACTCCTGTTTGTTGTATAAACTTATTATGGAGTTTTATCTATGCAGTTAGGTATTTAGTCCACCAACCATTACAGAATATATTAATTAATAGGATATAACAAAAACAAATGCTCATAATTCTTCTATCTCTCTGAACATTCAGAATTAAACTGAGCTTAAATCGCCGTAAAGAGATTTATAGTGCTCTATCATATGCCTTGCCGCAACTATATCTGCTTTTTTAGCAGTACCATCAGAGAGAATTTTTTGATATTCTGCAATCTCCCTTCTTAAAGCTGCTCTTTGTGTAACACTCATGTTTCTCAACATAGTTTCGACATCATTTTTATATTTCTCTTTATTCCAGAACCTTCTTACAGTAGAGTCGAAGAAAAGCATTACTCCTGCTAAAACTAAGAATATAATATAAATCCAAGCAAACGCATTACTTTCGCTTGGGTCCTTAAAGAAAATGAGCCAAGACATGAATATCATATAGAATAACCATAATAACTTACTTGCAAGATTAAATCTAATCTTAGTGGTAATAATAAATAATGCCGCAAAAGGTGCTCCTACAAGAATTGTTGCAACAAAAGCACTTGAAGGCGCTGTGAGAGAGCCCCAAATATCTGTAGGCATAAATCTCACACCTATGATCGATACAATTATTCCAATAGCAAAATTAATCCAGTTTCCTTGTCCTTCTTCTCCAAAAATATTTACAGAATCTAAGGTACCAATAATTATGATAGAAATAAGTATAAATGTTAAAATCATTAAAAATTGATTATTTGTATCACTAATTCTATCAAGCCCTAAAAGGGTATTAAATAAAGGACTCATTACATTTACAATACCATTTCCAACAGATTTTGCTGCCTCTGTTAGTGCATTTCCAAAACCGGTTTTTCCATTATTACTCCAATTAAACAATGCGACAAAGCCTATAGCAACTACAAATAAAATAAGAAGACCCGAAATTATCTTTTGGACCATTGCTTGCCCTTTATTCCCTTTTTTCATATTGGTTCTAAAATAACAATATTTATAAATGTTTCTCTACTCTAGAATATATGAAAACAAAAAAGAGTCTACTTTTATCAACATTAGTTCTTACATTTTTTCTAAAGATTATACCATTTATTAGTGCTTATGTAGATGTTAATGATATCTTATATAGGGGTCCAAGAGATCTAATAGAAATGATAAAAGACTTTACTTCTCCTTTTTTTGAAGCAATACTTAATACAAGTGCCTATGAGCCATTTTTCTTTGCAAAGATACTATTGTTAATTATTCTCTTTCTTGTAATAGTTTTTTCTTTGAATAAATCCAAGATGCTGGGCAGTTTAGAAGATAAGCCTTTTGTTATATACACAATATCTGCTCTTATTTCAATCTTAGCAATGAGATATCTTCCTGATTCAGATTTAATTCAAGGAATTCTTCTTCCATACAGCGCCCTAGGAATAGCTATAACTACCTTTCTTCCTTTAATGATTTTCTTTTTTTTCATTCAAAATTCTAATTTCGGAGGATTTGGAAGAAGAGCTGGCTGGTTCTTATATGGAATCATCTTTCTTGCTCTTTGGCTTTCTAAGGAGGTAACTACCTCAAGCACAACTAATATGATCTATAGCTTCTCTCTATTATTTATAGTTCTCTCGATAATGTTCGATAAGTCTATTCACAAATATTTTGCATTTAAAGAGATAAGAGCGATTGATAGAAATTTAAGCGACGCCCAAATTGTAACTTTGATAAACAAATATCATGCTGCAAAAGAGGCTTATGCGAGTTCAGGTCATTTATCAGCAAAAAGTCAAATGCTATTTCTTAAAAAAAGATTAAGAGAAGAAGGCGTTAATAATATAGACTAGTTCTTATGTAGCTAAATCTTTAATCTTAATAGGACACTCGCCTCGCTGAAGCTCGGCTCGCCATTAATTGCTCAATTCTCTCCTCTTGCTCGAGAATTTAGCTAATTTATACTATTAAGAGGTTATCTAATATGAAGTGCAAATCAATTAAAGATATCGGGTTGGATACTTTACTTAGCATCTTAAGAAAATATTTAAATGCTCTATTCTTAGGTTTAATATGAAAAAAGAGAAATTTAGTAAATCCTATAAACAAAAAGAAAAAAAAGAACAGCTTCAAAAAATAGAGCGGTCTTTCAATAGACCTTTTTTAATACTTTTATGTCTTTTATTCTTCGCTATGCTCGCTTTTCTCTGCATCATCATAGTTAAGAATCTCACAGGAAATATTATTGGAATAGATCCTCTAAACACAGACGATCCTCTCGGAGTCGGCATAAATCAGGATAATATGCCAAAAGACACAGCAGAGCTTCAGGCAAAAGCTTCAGACTATACAACTCAAAGAATACTGAACAAT
>CAYHEY010000056.1:0-5035 GCA_964355735.1 Candidatus Woesearchaeota archaeon | reverse complement strand
CCTCGCAGCCTGTCTAATGCCCACTCACAAATGGCGCAGGGCTAACGGGCCAGGCTAGTCTGCATAATATAGACGAAAAGTCGATAATTAACCTATTATTTTATGTTAAGTAAACCTTAATACTTAACATAAAACACTCGCCTCGAGCAAAGCTCTCGGCTCGCCAATTACTTGCTCAAGAATTACCCTCGTTTTCTCGAAAAGCATATTAATCAGAGAAACATTTCTGTATAATTTTAGTATAATCTTAGCGAGTTTATGAACCTGTCTAGCTATATCTAGAAATCAATATAATTACAAGAATTATAATAATCAAGAGAACCAAGATTATCAAGAAGTATAACCATAAAGTAAAATTAGAGTCTTCAGATTCTTCTACAAGATTTATTCCACTAGACTCATTATAATTTTCTTCGGCATCTGAGAGAGAAATTATTTCTTCTTCAAAACAGTCTCTTTCCTCTTCTTTCTTTTCTTCAGATTTATTATAATAAAAGTGTTTTGTCGCAAAACCTGTTCCATTTACATTTGTTCCATATACCGCAAGAACATTATATCCTTTTACAGCACTAAAAGTTATATTTGGAGTAAAAGCGTGAAGAGTTCCATTATTTAACCTATAAGACCAGCCATCTATGACTTGATCGCTAATTACTTTAAGAGCAATAATTGAACTTTCATAAGTCTTTCCCTCTATGGGGCTTAAGATAGTAATAATTGGAAGAGTCGTTGGCGGATTTGGGGCACTTGTATTTACAAAGAAAGAAACACTTTTGTTAGAAGTTCCATTTACATTTGTTCCAAATACAATCAAAGTATTAGACCCATTTCTTGCATTAATCAAAGAGTTAAATTGATTACTATTATTTATAGCAGACACCAAAATACCATTCAAATTATAACTCCAGTTAACAATCTGATTGCTTGAAGCATTCAATAATATATTTGTAGAATTATAAGTTTTATTTATTGGGCTAAAAAGAGCGATAACAGGCAGAGTTGAAGGTGGAAGAGGAGAGCTTGTATTAACAGCAAAACTAAAACTATTTGTTCCTATATTTCCCGCACTATCGTTTGCATATGCTCTTATTATATAATTTCCGTCTGCTAATATGATATTATTCGCAGAATTAAAACTTGAATTTACTCCATTATTTATATTAAACCAGATCTTAGAAACAACTACATTATCTGTAGCTGTCAAATTTATTAATACAGAAGATAAATTATAAACAGGCTTATTTGGAGAATTAATAGTTACTATTGGAGAAAGATTATCTACAGGCAAACTAGTATTAACATAGAAAACTCTAAGTTCTTCATCTGTTCCATTTCTATTCTCCCCTATTATACTAAGAGTGTTTCTTCCTTCCAGAACATTTATATTTCTGTTGAAAGTTATGTCTTGAGCAACATTCTCAGATAGATTTCCGTTTAAAACATAACTCCATTCAACTACTTGATTAGAAGAAGCATTAATAGATATTGTTCTAGTATTATATGTGATATTCATAGGGCTTAAAACATTAATTTCAGGTTTAATAATATCTCCTTCTGTTACACTTATCTCTCTTGTTTCTTCATCTCTTAAAGAAGTTATAAATTTCCCATCTGAACTTATATCTGTATAAACTTTTATAGTATAGTTTCCTCTTTCCATAAATCTATATTCAAAACCAGCTTCATCTTTATCTGAGTAAGCTATATTTAATATCTCTGAATCACTATATACTAAACTAGTTCCTTTTCTTACCTCAAAAACAACATTTGTCTTAACTTTATTTATCTCTTCTAATTCAACAGGCACATATTGGGGTTTTTTCGCTGTATTAAACCTAGCAGAATCTATTAAAACTTCTACTTCAACATGTTCTCCTTCTTGAATAGAAGTATCACTTATATCAAAATCAATTATGTTTGCTCTTGCTCCTTCTTCTTTAGCAAGATAAGCAACACTATTATTTTTTCCTGTTCCTGCCCAATTTGCATGAACTTTCCAGCCTATATAACCTGATTTATAGAAATAAACTCCATAACCTGTTCCTTGTAATTGAGTAGGATAATTGATTGCAACAGTATTTCCAGTGATTGCTTTTTCGTATTCAAGTCTTCTAGTTACAGTTGAACAATTTACATCTGAACATATATATGAAACAACTTTCGCATCATTAACAGGATTTGTTGTTAAAACAACTGTACCATTTGATTTTATCAAGGCTTCATAAACATTATATGTTACTTCTGCTTCTGCAGCTATAAAAGAACTAAATAAAGTTATTAATACAAAACAAAATGCCAAAGCTAGAACCATATATTTTTTATTCATTTTAAAATCCTCCACCCTCTCCACCTGTATTACTCTCACTATCAAAGTTTCCTTCTTCTCCCCCGGTTGTTCCTGTCGGTTCTGGCTTAGGTTCTGGTTTTGGTTCTTCTTTCTTTTCTTCTCTTTCTTGTATAACAACTTCTTCTCTTGATCCTCCTCCACCGCCCCCACCTGCTGCAAATAAAAGAGCAAAAGGAGCTAATCTTCCTGCTTTATCATCCCAGGACTTTCCATTCCATCCGCCCAGAAATCCTCCATCTTCAGAATCAAAAAAAGTACCAGCAATACTATATTGCTGTTGTTCTCCACAAACTCTCCACCAAGGAAGCCAAACTTTTGCAGGCCTTCCTTGTTTATCCAAAATCTGTTTTCCTTCCTCATCTTTTGTTCTATAAGGATGTATTATCTGCGTAATATCTTTTATAGCTGTTCCTATTCCTTTTACTAAATCTCCTAAACCAGAAAATGCGACTCTTGCGCCAACAAACCGAGTATCACTATCAACTAAAGCTCCTACTGGAAAATCTTCTCTTTTGAGAAATTGAATATCTTTTTCTTCTTTTACTCTAACATGAGTGCTCGTAGTCCTTTCTATATTTTCTGCTACAGTATTCACAGTCTTTGTTCCAGAGTAAGGCACTTGAACAACATTTGTTCCAGAATAATCAACACGAACAGTTCTGTTTGTTTCTCCAAAAACAACACCCATATATCTCTCAGGATATAAATGAGAAGCTTCTGAAGGAGTTTTGCTTAAGACTTCAGCATAAGTTCTGTTTCTAAGCTTTCTATTTATATCAAATACTCCTTTCTTATCTGTACTTAAAGTGTCTATCTCAAGACCGCCATCGCCCATACCAGAATCAATCTTTGTTTTACCAGAATCTTTATCATGAACCAATAAACCCAAATATCTTACTTCAGTTTTATCTCTAGGATATTTTAATTCTGCTTCTTTTAGTAATCTATTTGGAAGCTCTTGTAATTTTATTTGAGTTCTCGGAGGTAAAGGAAACTCTACTTCTTTTGTTCCAGAGTAAGGCACTTGAACAACATTTGTTCCAGAATAACTAACATCGACTCTATTAGTTACGAATCTTCTACGAACCTCTTGAGTAACTTCTGAATTAATGCTAGTTTTTACAGGAAGAGTATATACAAGAGGAAGATGAGAACTAGTACTAACACAACCAGCACCAAACAAACTAGTAAGACTTAACAAAGCAAAACCTTTCATTATCGAATATTTATGACTAATCATTTTGGTGAATTATCACAGAACTCTTTTCCCGATGGTGCTACTCTTAAGTAGAAAAGGGGCTTTAAAAACATTGTGGTTCTCCAGAATATAGAATTTCAAAAAGAAAAAGAAAAAGAACAATTCAAAAACTTTATAAGTGTTTTAATTTATAAGAATATATGCGGGGGTTCCCGAGCGGTCAAAGGGGCAGGACTTAAGTCGAGCGAGCTCGTGAGTGTAAAAACTCATCAATATCGAGCGAGGTCGCGAGAAATCCTGTGGCTTAGTGCCTTCGTGGGTTCGAATCCTACCTCCCGCATTAGCACATACAAAGTATGTGCTGGATGAGAACCGATAAGGTTCGAATCTCTTCGAGTTCGATAGTAGAGAACCGAAGAATCAGAAAATATTATTTTCTGAGCTACCTCCCGCATTAGCAGTTTCTTTGGGTGCATCTAGACTTTCTTTTCTAAAGAAAGGGTGGATTAAGGTTCGAATCTCTTCGAATTAAAAATCAATTCCTTTTAATCTAGCAAGTCGTTTTAATCTTTGATAATATCTTGCTTCATTACAAACATGATCATAATGTTCTTGAAAACTCTCACCACAACCTTCAAGAAAATCATCACTTTTTAAACCAAAATTCCTAAGATAAACTATATGAGAATCATTCTCTAGGAGCATGCATTCTGGCCAGACTCCTGCTTCTTGAGCAGAGAGTTTTCTATGATGACCATCATAATTAATATAATCTCCAAGACTCGCCAGATCTTTAGGAGCAATAACAATAGGGATAGGAGGAATCACAGAAAATAATCTCAATTCATATAATTCTTTATAATATCTGCTAGAAGATGAAGAGTGTCTACTAATAATTCTTCTGGGATCAACTTTTAATAACCTGGGAGGAGTTTTTTCTACAATTTTCATTTTTAATCAATACTTATCTAAAAAGAACAATTTATAAATTAAACTACTATTAAAAAAGCAGTATGTCAAAAAAATGTGTATTATGTAGCGAGCCAATTATTGAAGAATATGGAAAACTTAAAGGAACTTCTATAAGAATAGTGGAAAATAAAAAAACTAGTTTAATCTATGTTTGCTCTGACTGCCAGAAAACTGAAAATTGGCTTGAAAAAGCCAGGATAAAATCGGCGTAAAGATAAAGTACCCTCCACAAAATATATATTACAATCTATATATTAGATTATATATTTTGGAAAAGATATTATACAGAATATGATCTCAAAATCAGAAAAACCCTCTTGTCTACTCCGCACTAAAGTGTGGAGCTTGTTTGTTGGGTTTTTGGGATACAGAAATGCTCATCCATGCACTAAAGTGCATGGTTTTCGCAGAAGCATTTCTGTATAAAAAAGTTTAAAAACAACAATAAACAAAAAAACTTATATAAAGAGGAAAAATAAGAAAAAGCAGTAAAAACCAACCGCAAGCGTTTTGCGGGT
>CAYHEY010000055.1:0-5122 GCA_964355735.1 Candidatus Woesearchaeota archaeon | reverse complement strand
TTAAAAAAAAGAATATATTTAAAAGTATGCTTTATGAAGATTTGTAGAAATCGTAAGGATTTAGCTCGTCTTTCAAAAATAATTTTCTTTCTTCAATTTTTCAATTTGAAGGACAAAAACCAAATTTCTTCCATACTTGATATTTAATTGTTTTAGAGGGATTATCAAAGCATATGTTTTTCATAAAATCTTTGATTCTTTCCGGACCTCGAATCATCAGTTTATGGCTAGGTTTCTCATTAAGAACTTTACTTTTGTAGGTATTAATTGTATGTCTTATATTTAGTTTATTTAAAAGAGAACCTATTTGCAAAATAATTTCTCTAGATACAGAGCCCATTTCTATGCGTGGATAAGTATTATACTTTAATTTAAACTCCTTATATTTCCCTTTTCTTCTCATTAAAGAAAAACTTCCATCACAATCAGCAAAGCCTCGAATAAATGCAATCCAAATTTTTTTATCTTCACTCTTCATTACTATTTCTGGAATTCTTACATTATATGTTTTCTTATTAGTAAATCCCAAACTTCTAAAGAAATCTATAACTTCTTTATTACAAATATAAAAGCCATAAACAGAATTTGATTTCTTTTCATGCGCAACTACTTTTAGATTAAAAACCTTAGAATAAAGAGGGCAAACAACATTATTATAATAATCCTTATCTTCATAGATATTTCCCCACATGCAAATATATCCTTTCTGTAGACATCCGTCTGCTGCAAACATGCCTAGAATTTCTGCTAGTTCTGGACTCATTTCCATTTTATTTTTTTATCTTAGATATTTGTAACTCTATAAGTTCTCCCTCTTTCAAACTAAGAAGTTCAACAATCTCTATTGGAATATTAACTGCTAAACTCGTACCACTTTTTCTCACTTTCTTTATTATTTTATATTGATTTACCATATTATTTAATAAGATTTAATAATATATAAACCTTTCTTTCTTCAAAAACTAACATTTTATAAACTATATTCTCCAGTATATATTAGTAAAAATAAAGAAAAATAAGACTAATGAAAATACCAATAACCTTTCTAGGAACAAGTCAAGCAATACCTACTGCAAAAAGAAATCATACTTCTATTTTTTTCCAATACAACGCAGAGAGCATACTAGTGGATTGTGGAGAAGGAACACAAAGACAATTTCGTAAAGCAAAACTAAACCCTTGCAAAATAACTCGCTTTTTGATTACACACTGGCACGGCGACCATGTTCTCGGCATTCCGGGTTTACTTCAAACCCTTCTTCTTAATGGTTATAATAGAACATTACATATTTATGGTCCTCATGGGACAAAAAAACATATGTCTCAACTTATAGATCTCTTTGTTCCCTATTGCACTCTAAAAATAGAAATAAATGAAGTCTCAGAAGGCAAGATCTTAGAGACAAAAGATTTTTTCATTGAATCTCTTCCTATGGAGCATGGAATAGCCTGCAATGCCTATGCCTTTGTAGAAAAAGCTAGAATTAGATTAGATAAGGATAAACTAAAAAAATTAAAGATTCCAAATTCTCCTCTGATAGGAGAATTGCAAAAAGGTAATGATATAATCTTGCCTGATAAAAGAAAAATAAAAGCAAAAGATTTAATATATAGAACAGAAGAAAAAAGAATCTCTTTCATATTTGATACAGAAATAAATCCAAATTGCTTCAAGATATCTAAAGATTCTGAAGCGATAATAAGTGAAGCAGTTTATCTTAATAATGAGAAAGATCTTGCTGTCTTGCATGAACATCTAACAGCAGAACAAGCAGGAGAGATTGCCAAGCGCTCAAATGCAAAAGTCCTCTATCTCTCTCATCTCTCCCAGAGATATGATGGTAATGAAAAACTTGTTTTAGCAGAAGCCAGAAAAAAGTTCAAAAATACTTTTATAGCAGAAGATCTAATGAGTATCGAGGTTTAGGAGTTCTAATTGGTCAGAAAATTTATTAAGAGTCTTACCAAACATAAGTTGTAGAACCTTTTCTGTAAATAACACTAGAAAGAGCATCAACTCGAACAGTTATATCTCCATTAAAATCAATTCTACCAGGAACTTTGCCTGTTCTTACATCTTCGTATGCTTTTTCTCTTTCTCTTCCTGAATAACTCAACATTCTTTTTATTCTCTCTTGTTCTGGAGCAGTCATTCTTTTCATAAACATTAAAGAAAGTTATTATTTATAAATATTTCTACAGCTTTTTTATTTTATTTCAAAGCCCAAGCTATCTAAAAAATAATAGCAGAATTCGCCCAGCGAATTTAAGGGCAAAACGCTTCTTATATATTTCTTTTGAGATATTGCTTGAAAAATTACTTGTGTGAAGAAGGCGAGATATAAATTATAGTATCTCCTCTTACAAAAGTAAGACCAATACTTTTCTTCATTTCTCCTTTCTCAAACTCTTTTGCATTCTCGAGCACAAGGTTAATGTGGATATCAAAAGCCACAAGTGTGCCTACAATCTGTTTTTCGTTTTTCAGCTGCAATAAAATCTCTTTTCCCTTTGAGCCGTTAAGCATATCCAAAGGTCTTTCAATTCCATTAGCCATAATTTGCTATCGCAAAACCTATTTTTAAATATATGTATAATGGTACTTTGTTACCTTAGCGGTTGGTAGGTAAGTTTTTATATCTTGGTTTCTTCGGTTTTTTATGACCTCAAAGATACAAGAATTATTAAAAGGGAGAAAAGAAGACAAAATAGATTATGAGAAGCTCATAAAGGATAATTCTTGGATTGTAGAAAAAGAGCAGTATTGTGTTTTAAGTCCTGATAGTGATGGATTACTTTGTGGTTTATTTATGTCTAAATATCTTGGTTGGAAAATCGTTGGCTTTTATGATGGAAAAGTAGCTATAATAAATAAAGACCATATAAATAAAAATCCAATTTTTTTAGATATGGAAATATTTAGAAAAGAAATAAGAAGTATGGGTCATCATATGGTTGCTATAAATAAAAGACGTAAACCGCTTGGTTGGGACGAAAACTTTAGAAATTGTATTCAACCGAATAACCTAAGAAACTATGATGGGAAAAATGATTTTAGATTAAAATATCCTTTAGCAACAATTCATTTACTTGTAGGCATTATTTCTCAAAAGATTAAAGATATAAAAATTCCTGAAACAGCAATACCTCCCTTATTTTTTACAGATGGAGTTTTTAATGTTCTTTTTAGTTATCCTGAAAATGTTTTAAATTGGTTAAGTTTTCTAAGAATAGATGAAGGTTGGCACCCCTTAAAAACCATATTTGAAAATGATAAATATAGCGTATTTACTCTTATGAAAGAAATGGAGAAATTCTTTGAAAAGAGAGATGAAATAAGTGTTGCTAAAGAAAGAGGAGATAGATTAAGAATTTCTAATAAAGATGGCTCTCCTGTAAATATAGAGAACATACAAAATAAAAATTGTAGTCTTAATATTGAAGCAAAAAATAGAATTATTGCATTTATGAAGATATTAGGAGATTTAACAACTTGGAAACTTAATGAGGATAATTGGAAATGTTGGGATAATATGAAATTTTATCAATTTAAGAAAGGAGATTTTCAAGGAGATAAGAAGACTATAACATTATCTAACTTTAATGATTTTATTAGCAAAAAACCATTATCTTGGGCTATGACGAGTGGAATAAATATAGAATACACTTTGGAAGAACCAGATAAGTTTTTTTAAAGAGTTTTTTGAGTGTCATCAAATTCTTCTTTTAATCTTTCTTTAGCCAATTCGCAATACTCATTTGCTATATCAAAACCAATATAATCTCTACCTAATCTTTTAGCCATAACCAACGTTGAACCAGAACCAGAAAAGGGGTCTAAGACTATCCCCTTTGGCTCACAAAAGCACTGAATAAAATCAAAAGGTATCTGGTCTGGAAAAACTGCAGGGTGTTTTCTTTTTAATGGATTTTTATCGCCCGCCATTAAATAATTCCAAATAGTTCCTCTACATTTCATTAGATTAATTGGTCTTGTTACTAATGGAGAGGTTGTTCCATCTGTTTTTCTTGCACCACTACCAGTCATAACTTTTCCACCATGCTTAGAAGGTATTTTTAATTCTTCTTTATTAAAATATTTTGGTCGTTCTCCTTTTAAGAAAATAGGCATATATTCATGGTCTACTCTAAATCTCTGTGTCCACCACGCACCTTCCGAGCCATTTTTTCTGTATATTACACATTCAAATAATTTAAAACCTAGACTACACCAGTCTATTATTGTTTTAAATGAGGTTAAAGATTTTCCAAAATTTTTAGTCTGGTCTTGAATAACCATAACTGCAATTCCACCATCTTTTAAAATTCTCAATATTTCTTTTCCAGTAGCATGTAAATCAAATTCTGGTTTATCTTTATAGTCTCTTATTTGGTCATAGGGTGGAGAAGTAACCACTAAATCTATTGAATTATCTGGGATTTTTTTCATTTGCTCTACACAATCTCCACAATAAACATTATTTATTTCAAATTCTCCTAATTTCATTTTTCTCCTACCATTCCTTTTATATAATATCTCATACTTTGCCATTTTAAATACTTTGGTTTGCCATTTCAATAAGTGCTAACCACTTATTAGGCACATTTAATTTATCTTTCATTTCAGGAATAGCTAACTCATAAGGAGAGCAATCTATGGCTTGATGTTTTGTTATGAAATTATAATAAACTTCCCAACCTTTCATAATAGAATTTGCAGAAGCTATTGAGCCGTGAAAACCCCTCATAGTTTTTGTTCTTGCTCTAATATTATTATGTAATCTTTCAATCATAATATTAAAGCCCTCACCATTTGAAGCATTATTGATATTGTGCAATACATTATATCTGCCTATTTTGTTATTGTATCCAAAAACAGACTTAACAACTTTACTATAATGAACTAAGCCGTCTGTTGTGCAAATCTGAACTTGATTTTCTGTTTTGAATTTAACTACTTGCAAAACTTTCTTTATCTCTTTTTGTTCTCTTGCACCAGCATATTCAGAAGCTATCATAAAACGAGTTTTGCTGTCTATACAATCTATAAACCAATTTTTAGCTACACCTTTTTTATTTCTCTGCTTTCTTCTATGATATTCCATTTCATCTGTTTGTATTT
>CAYHEY010000054.1:0-5168 GCA_964355735.1 Candidatus Woesearchaeota archaeon | reverse complement strand
CAATCTTTTTTCATTATACTCGTGCCCCATTAAATCAAGCGGATTAATCATTGTATCTGAATCAGCACTTAAATCAATCCTCTGCCCTCCAAATTTATCCACAAGTTTAGCATACTCTCCTTGTGGATCGATTACTAAGACTTTTACTCCGTTTAACAAATATCTTGAGATAAGAAGTTTAGCCATATAGCTTTTTCCTGAGCCAGAAGTAGCTAGACAGATGCCATTAGCATTTGAAAGTTTAAAGATATCTCGAATTATGGGAATTCCATTTTTATTTGAGCCTAGCCAAACTCCAGTATCATCAAATTTAAAGAAAGAAGATGTAAAAGGAAAAAAGGCAGATAAAGCAGAAGTCGTGATATTTCTTTTTATTTTAAGCTCATCTTTAGCAAAAGGCATGCAAGACTTAAAGCCCTGCACCATCCTAAAATCAGCTTGTTTAGGTATAATCAAAAGTGAATTTAACTCAGATTCTATCTTTCTTGTTAAAACATTAAGATCATCTATTTCTTTTGCTTTACAATCGATATATAGGCTTATATTAAACAATCTCTCTGTTCCTTTCTGCAATTCCTCAAGTATTCGATGAGTATCTGTGTATTTTATCTCTAAACTCGGATTAAGCTGATTTTTAAGCTTTGCAGAATATAAGTCTGCTCTTTGCTTTTGAAGCTCCTTATTAAGCATTATCAGGGTATTTTCAATAGAACATGGTTCAATATGCAAAGATAAATCAAAATTTCCTGAACAACTTACAAGTTTATCTAAAAATCCAGATTCAACCATTCTAGGATAGCCGTAAGCATAGATTATTCTATGAAACTCGCCTTCTGTTTCTTGAGGCTTTTCATCAATCTTCCTTATTTGTTTTTCTATCTCTAACTCGTTCTTTTCCTTCTCTACAATTTTTTTAATCTCGCTCTTTATCCGCTCCTTAACTTCGTTCTTTGTCTCAACTTTTTTTATTATTCTAATTGAATCAATATTATTTTTGACTGCTTTAGGCAACATACTATTAAAAGGATTTGAAATTAACGCTTCTAATTGAGGTTCATTGAGTATCTCATATCTTAAATTTAAACTGCTGAGTCTCTCCTGACAGATTTTAATCTGAATATCGATATTAGTAGTTTCGGGGATTACAATATAAAAACTTTTATTTAAAATACTATTATCCCAAACAGTCTTTTTTAAGAATTCGACATACTCTGCATAAATTTCCTTGAAAACCTTGCCCTTTATTTCCTTTTTCTCGGAAGCCTTAAGATAAGAATTTAAATCTAAAACTCCCGTATTCATGATTATTTGTATAGGGAAATCAAGAGAATTTAAGAATTTTTGAAAGGCATAAATAATAGCCTTTCTCTCATCTTCTGGCTTTATCGAATAGTTGATTGATTCTACTTTTAGAACAGCAATTCTCCTTTCTTTTTCTATCTTTTGAGGCAATAGTTTGGATATGTTCATTTTACAATAATAAGGTCTTTTTGAATTGTAAGATCTCTCTTAATCTTTGCTCCAAAAAGCTTTTCTATTTTTTTATTATCCTTTATGTCTCTAAACTTAAACCACCAATACCAATTCTTTATTTTTGATTTTAAATCAAAGAACATAAATCCGGCTGCCAAAGAAACTGGTATCAATATCAAAAATACTTTAACCTGTAGGGGGATATTCATCTTAAAGAAAATTATAGCTATTGGAAGAAAGATTAAAGCATATAATAATTGTTCAAAAGTCAAGCCAAATACAATCTTCTCCTTGTATGCTAGCTGTTGAGGAATTTCATACATTTTATGCTCCTGCAATTGCGCCTACTACTGAAACAACTTTTATAATAGGCTCTGCGACTTTTGTTGCTGCTTTTACTATAACAAAAAAGGCAATTATGATCGTAGCTACATTTATGAGAGTAAAAGCACCAATCATGACAAGTATCTTAAAGTTTTCAAATATAGCTATCTCTAAGAGCATTGAAGAAGCTAAAAAGATAACAGCATAAAAGAAAGTTACAGCCATAGTTGAGAGAAGGAAATTAAGAATAAGCTTTCCATAATGCTTTAGAGGTTCAAAAAAATAGCAGAAGATTCCTACAGCAAACAAGATAACTCCTGAACTCACTATTACATATCTTAGAGTAAGCAGGATTAGAGTAATTACAATGCTTGCTAAGTAAGGAATGAGCAAAACTAATTCCAAGCCAATATTAGTTACATTATCTATTGTTAAAAGAAAGAAGCTTTTATCAATCATATTTAGAATAACTGTTGTCACAGAGGCAACTATCTGATTTATCAGGGAGTATAAATAAAAACTTGCTTGGACTAAAACAATCATAATAAGAGTATTAGCTAAATCTGATTTTGCTCGCTCTCTTTTTTCAACAGAATGCCCAGAAATTATAAATTTAAATCCAATATACATTAAAAGAATTCCATAAAATAAAGATAAAATATAAACAATAATACTCCAAATTCCTGAAAAAAGGTCTATGCTTACTGGTTGAGTCAATAAGCTGTAAACTGCGTTTAATAAGGGCTGAACAGGAGCATTTAAAATGCTTAAGAGAAAATTAAAGAAAGATTCAGAAATACATTCAGCAAGATTAGTAATTCCACAATCTGCACTTACAAACGGAAATGCAATTAAGGAAATAAGTAAAGCAAAATATCTCTGAAGTTTCATAAAGAAGTCTCCTCAATGCTTTTAATTTCCTTTCTAAGAGAAAGAAGTCTTTTGATACTGCCTTCTATGAGGTAATAAAACAAGATCGTAGTATACCAATATCCAAAAAAGAGATTCATATTTGATAATATAAAAATTGCTAAAATAATATATAAAAACAAAAACAAAGTCTTATAGATTTTAATATCTTTTAAGGCGGTTAAATACCCTTGTTTATAGCTCATTTTGCCTCCATGAGTTTGTATAAATAGACTCTGCTAGTTTTGTATAGAATATAACCTAGAAAAGCAAGAACACCTAGCTGAAAGAGTATATCAAAGTCTGCTCTCTTATTTACATTAATTAAAACTATTTGCTCTTGATTTCCTGTCTTTGCTGAGATTTTATTTTCATATAGAATCGCCTTAAATTCTGTATAATTCTTCGCAGTTATTGTTTTATTTGCATAAGTAAGATTTACAAGAAGATTATCTGGAAAGATATACACCTTAATTGTAGAATTATCGAAGTAGCTGGTTTTATCAGTTTTTATTGAGAAATTAATCTGATTAAAACTCAAATCACAAGTTTTAGTAATTGAGTTGAAGTGGTTTGATAGTTTAATCTTGCAACTTGAAGCATCTTTTATAGTAAATAAAAATTGGTTATTGTTTTTATCTACATGAATATTTCTAAACTCAATTATTTCTACTGGATCCGCTCTTAATGTTAAGACATAATAAGGAAGAGAATAATTTAAGCTGTAGATATATCTGCTGTTCTGATAGTAAGAATTATTGAAACTTAAGGTTAGTTGAGTGAAATTATCCGCTGTTAAAAGTCCTTGAGTAATTCCTGAGTACCGATTGGTTATTTTAAATGAACTATTTAGCTGATTTCTGTAGAGTCTTGCGTTTAGTTGATCGCTAATTGTTAAGCTGTCTGTTTTATATTCAGTAGAATAAAACTCACATTTGTAATAATGTTTTATGCAGTTTCCATTTTCATCATATTTGCTACAATATTTTTTATTTCTATAATGATCTATTCTATATTTGAGATTAATTATAAGCTCTGCTTTGAAGGTATTATAATCTTGATTTAGATTATTGAAAGAAACTAGCTTATTATTTCCTATCAGCTGATTATTGATATAAACATTAAGAGATTCTGTTTTACTTAATAAAGAATAATAAGTCTTACAATCCCCTGAAGCAGTTCCTGTAGGCAGTTGATAATTATAATTATAAGCAGTAAGAAGTTTTCCTGCATTTGAAGAATAAAGAACATTATTCTCGATTATTGAAGGCATTAAGCTAATAATTTTAACCCAAGCACTATTTATAACTCCAGAAGAATAAGTTTTTCCATTAGGACTATTGGCTATGTTTAGATTAGTATTCCATTGATAAATAAAATCAAAGTTAGGAGTTGTTTTATTCTTATTGAATATGTCGGAAATAAGCAAATCCTTGTCTGCTTGGCTAAGATTAGTATTTTGAATAGAATTACAGACTTGAAAGTCTCCACCACTCAAACTATTGCAGTTGAATGCAATAGCTGAGGGTAGGAGCATGACTAGAGCTGTAAATAAAACCAGTTTATTTATCATTTCTAGGTTCCCATTACCAGTTTTACGATAAATGGTGCTGCCCAGATTACTGCTAATCCAATCAAAACATACATTATCATATTTTTGGCTTTGTCTCTCTTTCCAGCATCAGAGCCAGATGTAACATATGTTATGCCTGCAAATAACAGAACTAAGCCTGCAATTATTGTCACAGCATACTTAACCAAATCATAAACTGCCTGTATGGGCTTCAAGATTTGGTCGTATGTTGCATTGTCTGCGCTAACTAAAACTAGTTGCATGACAAACAAACCGACAAATAATACAATTGGCAACACTATCGCTTTAACTTTTTTGCGTTTCTTTTGTGGCATTTTATTTGTTCCTCCAAACATTTAATTTCTGGATATTTCATCTTCATGATGAGATAACATGAATAGCAGGCATCTTTTTCAAATTCTTCAAGTTCTTTTCCACAGAGAGCACAATCAGTCATATTCTGCCTCCTGAATTCTCTTTTCTGCAATTTTGCAGTATTCTGGTTTAATATCAATTCCAAGAAAATTTCTGCCTAATTTCTTACAAACTATTCCTGTTGTTCCACTTCCAATGAAAGGATCAAGAACTATTCCGCCTTTTGGACAGCCTGCTTTTATTGGTGTTTCAATAAGCTTCTCAGGAAAAGTAGCATAATGCTTTCCTTTGAAAGAACTCGGAGAAATAGCCCAAACGCATCTTTTATGTCTACCTATTACCTTATTCTCATTATAGTGCTTTTGAAAAGTTCTAATTCCAGTAGTTTTTACTGCAGAAGCTACATCTCCTTTGTTAAAGTTAAATTTGTATTTTAGACGATTATGGGTAGATTCTTTCAGGTCTTCAGATCGGAAGAGCACACGTCTGAACTCCAGTCACGAGTGGATATCTC
>CAYHEY010000053.1:3388-5352 GCA_964355735.1 Candidatus Woesearchaeota archaeon | reverse complement strand
TCCCTACACGACGCTCTTCCGATCTACATAATCAGATATGGCGAAGATATCATTGACTTTGGAGGTTTTTTTAGACCTTTAAAAATTCTTCTTCAAGAAGGTAAAATAAAATCTACACCTGAAGCAGTTTATACTTGTCTTGAAAGAGCACCAATGCATCTTTTACGAAGCAAACAAGCAGAACTCAGCTCTGTTGAAGGAATCTATTGGGCAATGGTCGACTCTGCTCACGCCCTTCTTATTGCTGCAAAAGTAATTCCGCCCTCCCCAGAACATATTCCTATTCTACTTAAAGAAAATTTTGTAGATAAAAAAATGCTGGATATAAAATATGTCTCTTGGTATAGAGATGTATTTGTCTTGTATAAATCCATCGTTCATGGAGATGTCAGAGAAGTAAAAGGTCAGAATATTGAAGAATGGCAGTCAAGAGCAGATGAATTTATAAGAAAAATGGCCGAGGTAATCGGAAAGATAACTTAACTGAACTATTTCTTATATCTTCTATAATAATTAATTATCTGCTACAAACACACCCCTTAATTAATATAAATCTCCTCGAGCTTACAAAACTTCTAAATTTATTCTTAAAATCTATAGCCCCTAATAAAATTACTTTGAAACTATTTCTTTTTCTTGTCTTTCTTCTCTTTAGCTTTCTTTTCTTCTTCTTTCTGTAATTGCTGTTGAGCTAAAGCTTTTGCCATATAAAAATAACCTGCAGACGCTTTTTCTTCTCCAAGTTCTGCTAGAGTTCTACCAATATAACTTATGATATTTTCTTTTTCTAATTTTCCATCTTTATTTCCTATTTCTGCTGCCATGTCTTCTTTCTGAATTTCAATAAATCTTGGTACAACTTGCATTAATTCTTGCTCTCTTGCAAGATGCTGTACATAATATTGATCTTCTGGTTTCTGGAAAGTATGAGCATATATCTCTCTTGCTCTGTCAATATCTTTATCATTAAGTGCTTTGCCCAATTGAGACATCATTTCAAGTCTTCCTGATACTCCAAGAGCCATAAAAAATAATTGTTCTTCATCGAGAGTTGAAATTAGGGCCTCATAATCTCTTTTCATAAGAGTTGCTGCTTCTGAAGCAAAACTCTGTGAAGCTAGATCCATTTCTTTTTTTACAGAAGCAGGAGAACCATTTACATAACCACCAGCAGGAAGTTTTCTTAATGCAGCATATCTTTCAAGAAGGTTATAATCTGTCTGTCCTTTTGGAGAGCCAAAGCTTTGAGCTATATCTTCGACTTCTAAACAGTTTCTTCCAGCTTTTACGACTTCTTCTAATCCCATTTTGTCTCAATTTTTCTAGTGTTTCCAGCTTTATAAACCTTTCTCTTGTTGTATCTATCTAGGAGTGACAAAAATAGTTAGAAAAAACAAATTTTATTTTTGTATAGTTTATTAAATTAAAGTTTACAAGTATCTCCGATGAAACTCAATAAGAGATATATGCTTAAAATTCTTCGTTCATCATATCTAAAAAGACTCAGAATTTTATTTATTAATCCAAATACTTCAGAACAAGCAAGTTTGAAAGGTTGGAGTTATATTACTTATTATTTCTTCTATGATGATGCGACAGCCAAAATTTGAGCCTTTAATATAATATTAGATTTCTCTTTTAGTTTATAAGTATCCTAGATACTCTTTACTTAGTAACCTTTAAAACCCTTACTTTACTAAATAAAATATGGCTCTAAGAAGAATAATTACCACAGAAGAAAAAGAGAAGAAAAGCAGGAGAAATACAACAATAATCAGTATTGTCCTGGGATTAATAATGATTCTAAGCACAGCAGGTTATTTTGTTTCTGATTTTTCAGGCTCTTCATCAACAAACATTAATTATAAAGGCATAGACTTTAAACAAACAGATTATGGAACCTGGAAATCTAAGATCTCTGGTCAGGAAATAGAAACACGATTTAATCCAACTGAAATCGAGAA
>CAYHEY010000053.1:0-3378 GCA_964355735.1 Candidatus Woesearchaeota archaeon | reverse complement strand
GAGAATATTTCTATATCAATCACAAAAGTGATAGAGGACTATTCTCAAATAACTTATTTTACAGCAGAGCCAATAGAAGCTCTTCCTCAAACAGCAATAAATCTGGTTTGGGCAAATCTTGGAAAGTTTTCTCAAAGATTAAATCTTGCTTGCTATGAAAAAGATTGTGGTATGAATTATCCTGTTAAGAATTGTTCAACTAATCTTATTGTCTTTAGGCAGTCAAATCTCTCGAGTATTAGCCAAAGTGATAATTGTATAAATATCTATTCTCCTGCAGGAGAAGAAGAAAAAGTCCTTGAGGCCTTTTTCTTCAAATTGATGGGACTATAATTTTGATTTCTTTAGAACTAATTAAATTATTAATTAATCTCTCTTAGTTTACTAAGCCTATTCAAATTATACACTTGACATTCATAATATTTAAAAACCTTGTTAGTTAGATAAGATTATGGAAAAGAGTTCAAAAAAAGAAGTTATAGAAGAACAATTAGCTGATAAAGCAGAGCACGAAAAAAAGAAAAAAGCTCTAGAAAGCTCTCAAAACTTTCAAGTTGCTGTAGTCCTTATAATCATAGCACTCTTGCTTATTGCACTTGCTGTAATTATAATAGTAAAAAATGCTCAGAACAACTTTAAATATAGCAATCTCGATTTCAAAAGAGAATACGATAGCCAAGTTTTATTTTATAATACAAAACTTTTGGCGATAGATGACTCAGGTCAAGAAGCAGGTTATATCAGCTTTAGTTTTAGAAATGATCCAAGAAAACTCTCTTATATCCCTGTTGAAACAAGCAAGATATATTTCATAAAGAATAATGTTACTTATGTTTCCTATGAGACAACAAACAAAACAGAGGAAGACAGCGGTATTGCTTCAGCAGGTCTGGGGTTATTTCTAAGAAAGGTAAATAATATCGATACTAAGTCTAGTTTTAATGACCCTTCTTTTAAGAATAACACTTCTTTTCCCTATGTTAATTGTGAAACAAATCCAAAAAATACTGTAATCATGTTTATTAATAGTGATGAAACAAAAATAATCCAAGATAGCCAAAATCCAAATTGCTATAAGATCATGTTTAAAGATTCAGAGATGTTAAAAGCAGCAGAAAGATTTGAATTAGCAATTCTAGAGCAGATAAAAGCTACAGAATAAGATTAGTCTATTTATGCTTTAAGTGAAATATCAAATATATAAACTAACCATAACAATTATTTCTTCAAAGAATAATCTTAAAAATTATAAATAAAAAGAGCGATTGCTGAACAGTAGAATATTTACTCAGCAATTATTAATCTCTTAGAGTGATTTAATATATACCCTCTTCTTTCTTAAGAAACCTCTTATAATCTCAGAGAATAGAGGGATCAAAGAGATAAGTATTATGCCGATAATAACAATTCCAAAATTGTCTCTCACAAATGGGAGTTCTCCAAAGAAGTATCCTAATACAAGAAATAAACCAGTCCATAATACCCCGCCAACAACATTATAAATTATAAATTTTAAATAATTCATACTACCTATTCCTGCTACAAAAGGTGCAAATGTTCTTATTATAGGTATAAATCTTGCTATTAATATTGTCTTTCCCCCATATTGCTCATAGAAAGTCTGTGTTCTTTCTAGATATTCTTTCTTAAAAATTCTACTTTGTTGTTTGAAAACTCTTGGCCCCAGAAAATGACCGATAGCATAATTAACACTATCCCCTATTATTGCAGCAGAGCAGATTAATATAAATAATATCCAAACATCCAATATCCTCTTTGAAGCCAACGCTCCTACAGCAAAAATAAGCGAGTCTCCAGGTAAAAAAGGAGCAATAACTAATCCTGTCTCTAGAAAGATTATCACAAAGAGAAAGCCATAAGCGAATGTTCCATATGTTTGAACTATAAGCCCTATGCTCTTATCGATATGCAATAAACTATCTATTAAAGTTTTTAATATCATTTTACGTTTTTAATTACCTTTTTAATGTCGCTATAAACAGGTATTTCTTTTATTTTAAATATCTTCAGAGTCAAGAACCAAATTCCTACAACAATTACTATGCTTAAAGCATACCACATAACCTTATGTACAATTTCAAAACCAGAATAAGCATTAACAACTAAAACAGAAAGCAGAAATATTCTTAAGATATTTATAACAAGCAACAGCAAAAACGAGAATATTACAGATAGAACTCTTTTAGCAATCTTCATGTGAGTGGTAAGATTCAGAATCAGCAAAAGAATATATGCAGAAAATGCAACACAAGCAGGTATTATTTCTATTGTTATATTATCTAGGTAGATTATCTCGCCATAGCTAGTTAGAGTATATAATGCTCCCAGAATCCATTTGAGGGGCTCTAGAGTTAAAATAAAGAAGAAATTGTATATTATCTCTATCTTTGTGAACAAGAGCACTATTGCCAGTAGCACAAGATATCTTGCTATTATCTCTGATACCCCTTTTCTATCAACATTATTTTTTTTATTATTTAACATAACTTATCTATAAGAAATCAGTTTAAATAATTAACCTATCTGTAAAGTAAAGTTAAAATCTTAACAGGACTTTATTACAAAAGAGAGCATTTCATCTAGCTATAAACTAAATTAATAATCTAATCTTTGCTTTGTTCTTCATAAGCTACTTATTAAAGTTGTATTCAGATTATTTATTTGTCTTAGGATAAATACGAAGTAGAAAAATTATAACTGGATTGAGAAAGCTAATTTATTAAACTAACTACAACTTAGTTGCATTATATGAGTTATAACATCAATAAATTAATATAAATAGTTTAAGAGTCAGAGCGAAAATCTAATTATTCTTTTCTTGTTCGTCTGCCTGATAATCTTGTTATAGCAATTATTATAGCTACTATAAGAACAATATTTATCAATATAACTAAATATATGAACCAATTAGATTTTATATTGTTAAAGATCATATTGCTTGAAGTGCCACTTTCTACTTTTATTGCTACAGGAATATCTTTGTATAATGCTCCTGAAGCGATTCTTATTGTAAAAGTCTGGTCTCCTGCTGGAGCATTATCATTTACATTTAGAGTAAGGCTTGTAGTTAGAGCTTCTCCTGGTCCAACAGTTATTGTTTTTGGCTCTGAACTAGACCAAGAATTTCCAACTATAGATAAAGTATATGTCTCTGAAGATGTTCCTGCATTTCTTATAGGAATTTGATATGTTACTTCAGAGCCTGCTTTAACAACGGCTTGGTCTTCATTAAGAGATTTAAATTGCGAATCATCTAATACCACAGAGAGTCTACTACAATCTTTTACTTTAATTGTTGCTTTGTAGTCTGTATTGCTTTCATCATAATCATCAGAATCTGAATCAAAACCATATTGA
>CAYHEY010000052.1:0-5353 GCA_964355735.1 Candidatus Woesearchaeota archaeon | reverse complement strand
TCCTCAGCTACGTCCACACCATAAATGGTGTGGTTTAAGTTTATGGACATTATATAAACCCTATTTTTAGAATCTCCATAAATATTCAGAAAGTAAGCATTCTTTGTAATTTAGTTGGAACTTCTCAATTTTCGCTTAAACTTCTTACTACTCGCCATAAAGATATTATCGAAATTCTTTGACTCTTCTTAATCATTCCAATTTTTAAGATTCAAGAAATATCCACATAAAGTAAATCTTTAAGTCAACTTATAATTTCCTTTTAGAACTCTGTTAGGATAAACAACTATCCCCTTCTTGCCTACTATCTCACATTCCATAATCTTCCTGTCAAAACTCGCGCCACGCATTTTAACAATCTCTATAGCTCTTTTTCTCTGCCCTGTTGGAAGAAAGACATTGTATAATGCTATAATGCCATCAGACAAGAATGAAACAGCTTCTGCTTTTTCAATAAAACTTGTTCCAATATGTGTAGGATTAGAGGTTTCTCTAACAAGGAAGGAAGTTATTTGATGGCTTTCAAGATATCTAAAAAGCTGCTCCATATAAATTCTAAATCTGCTCTCTTCTCCTGAGAACGCAGAACCAATGCTTGTCAGAGAATCTATTAAAACAATCTCTGGAGTAAAATCATGAGGGATTAAAACCGGCTGAACATCTATAAGTAATTCTTTTTTAGCTTCACTAAGCAAAGCTTCTACACTTCTTGCAATATCTAATGCATTAAATCTTTTAATATAAAGCAATTTCTTCCTCTCAAGTTCAGCAACATTTGTCCCAAAAGATACAAAATGATTTCTCAGCCTATACTCTGGCTCCTCAAAACTCATATAAAGTACTTTCTTGCCTTTTTGACACATATTTTTAGCCAATTCAAGGCAGAAGATAGTTTTTCCACTTCCTGGTCCACCCTCAACAAGAACCGAACTTCCTTCAGGAATGCCTTTTTCAAATAAAGAATCAAAACCATCTATGCCCGTTTTAATAAAATTAGGAGCACCCTGCATCGTCTTTTCTTCTTTCGTTGAGAGCTTAATTAAATTAGCTGCTTTCTTTTGTTCTAATTTTTTAAGTTTTTGCTCTTTTATTGCTTTCATCCTCTCTTCCCTTAATTTTTGCTTCTTTTCATGTATTTGTTTTCTAGCAAGTTCTTTTCTATTTTTGTTTGCCTTAATGGCTTCTATTTTTTTCTGCATTTCTATCCTTTTTTGCAGAATAACGGCTTTCTTATCTTTTATCAATCTCTTTTTATCTAATTTTTTAAGAGCAGCATACGCATCCTTACTAATTTTAGGTTTAGAAACAGATTTTGCATACTTTAATGTTTTCTTCATTACAGGATGTTTAGCTACCTTTACTTTTTTTACAGCTACTGGTTTTGCATTTTTCTTACCAAACAAAAATGAAAAGAAACTTCTAGATTTTTTAACAAATTTAACTTTAGGTTTTTCTACCTTCTTAGATGATTTTTTAATCTTTTTAACTACCTTTATTTTATTAGTTTTCTTTAGATTAGAAACTATCTTCTTCGCCTCTTTTTTCTTTTTTTGCATGGTGATTATTTTATTAAGGTAAATTTAGTTTAAAAACATTACTACCTTGTTAATGTGCGCCTAATTTTATGTTTTCTTGAAAAGATGCTCTCCACAACATCAAAATGCCTTTCAAATCTTGCATTTTTTATTTTTTTAGATAGAAACAACATTATAAAAAAAGTGCAAATTGCTATTGAAAATAAGAGAAGACCAATTTCAAGCAAAGGAATATTCTGCTCTCCAATAGCCTCATCAACCACATTTCCTGTTAATCCAAGTTCAAGTGAAGCAAGAAACAAAAGAGGGACTGCAATAAACAGTGTCTTTAGAATCTGTTTTCCTTTCTTCCTCTTCAGATAGTTTGAAAATTCTGTTTTTTCATCATTACTAAGGCTTTTATAATATTCGGTCTTGTCATAATCCACATCTTTTCTAAAAGAAGAAGAGACTCGTTGCTCTATCCTGATCATCCTTTCAATTAAATCCATCGAGAGAAAATGCTTTTTCTCATTTTTAGACATAGTCTTAAAATCTTTCGAGGACTTATGCTTTTCTTTTCTTTTTGTCATATTTACCTAAAGATAATACCGCCCTCCTACTTTTATTCTTTTCTAATCTAGCAAGTTCTTCTCTTAAAAGGGGCATCTGTCGATCAATATCCCTTATCAATTCTGCAAATTTCTTTGTTCTAATATTATACGAGCCTTCTGGAAGTTTTCCATGCTCAAAATAATCTCTTTGTGTTTGTTTTATCAAGCCTTTTATTGTCTTTTTTCTTATTTCAAGTTGATTAAGCTGATTATTCAAACTCAATTTCATTATTTTTTTCCTAAATAAAATATAGGGGATAATAATTACTAATAGTGTCCCAAATGTCTTTTTCCAATTCTCTATAAATATCATCGTAAAAAATCCAACAGCTTTTGTCTTAAATAAATTAAGGGTAGTAGTTTTTGATCTTAGACTGCTTATCTCTCCATAAGCCTTAGCAACTAATTGTTCTACTTTTTCATATCGCTCATTATCTATTTCAGCCTGCACTTCTAAAAGAATAGAATCAATATAAGAAGCATTCATTATTTTTGTATTTATTGTTTCATTATAGAATCTAAAAAGAACAAAAACCTCATCCCTTGAAGCATAGGCTAAATCTCTAAGTTCTGAAAGACTATCGCATTGTTTTATAATCGTAGAATAATCAGATTTACGAGTTTTTTCTAAAAGCTCCTGAGCAATATAAGAGTCTTTTTCTTGAGTCAGAATATCTTGTGCGCGAACAGTATTAAATCCTGCATCAGCCAACTCTCGCACTATTGCTTCTGAAGTATTAATGCATAACAAAGCGTCTGCTTTAAGACTCGAGTTGATAGCCGCACTATCTATTGTAACTGTTTCAGCGCATAAAACAAAACCCGTCAAAAGCACCAATGATGAGAGCAAAAATGCTGCAGAAAACAAATTTCTCTTTGTAAAAAATAATGTTTCTTCAACCATTTCCTCTTTTTTATCCTCCATATCTATGCCATACTTCATTTTTATATGTTTTGGTTTAATAAATCTAAATCACATAATCTTTTTTCAAAAATATTCTGCTTCCTTACACAATTCATCTTTTCTCCCCCTTCTCCTTTTTAGTTCGTTTAATATTCCAATAAGGACTCTTACATTTCGGACAAACAATAGGAATATGCTTAGAATTAGCTCTAGAAATCCACCTATGTCCACATCTCTCGCAGACAAACCCGTCTATTTTCATTACACCCATTTTTGAACAAAACTATTGATTTAAAACCTCAAAATTACTATATAAACCTTACTATTAACCTATTAGGATAAGAATATTACTTCTGAAATATTAGGATAAGAATATTACTATTGGTATATTATTAATTAAGGCATAAATAAGGGCAGAATCGAAATATTTATATAGCCAGTTATACATTAATTATATATGGAAGAATCAACTATATTGCTAAACAAGAAAGTTATCGAAATGCTGAAAAAAGCGAAAGAAAATCCTAAACAAACCTATAACGAACTCTTAGAAAAAATGGCTAAATTAATGATAGCTCTAAAAGAGAGAAATCAGTATGACGAGTTTCTTCATAAAATACAACAACCAAAAATGAAAGAAATTTGGAACAATAAATACGACGATGCATGGGCAAATGCTTAAATTCGGAGATGTAGTAATTGCCGAGGTTCAATATACAGATACCTTTGAGATAAAAATCAGACCTGCACTAGTTTTATTTGAAGAATATGGAAATATAGTAGTTGCTGGAATAACCAGCAATCCTTCTATGAGAGGAATATCTCTAACAAGAAAAGAGGGGGCAGTAGAAAACAGCGTAATAAAATTAAATTATATTTTTACAATATCTGAAAAGATGATAAAGCGACAATTATTTCAAATTTCTCAAGAAAAGAAAGAGGCTGTCAAATCAGAGATAATAAAAAAACTATCTTAAATCTTATTCTAAATTATGACAGGCTATTAAATCCTGTTTAAAATCAATCAGCTCTTTTGGAATCTCAATTCCAGAAATTGCGTTTCTAAGAGAAATACCCTTTTCTCGCTTCAATTTCCAGATATTACTATCAAATTCAAATATCTTCGGAATTAAAGCCAGATTTTCAGAAGTTTTAGAAGCTTCTGGAAAATCAACATTTAACAAGTCAATGCCTTTTTCATAAGCGATAAGTGAAGTAATCTGGGGAATTACAGGATAAGCTAAAACAAGCAATCTTTCAAGAAGATAATGAAGAGCATACTTCGCAGATTCGCTTTCCTCGCTGCTAAATCTATTTTCCTGATTATAAGCCCTATTTTTAACCAATTCAACATAATGAGAAGCGAAACCATCCCATAAAAAATTCTTCAATTCTGTAAGTGGTTTGTGAAAATCATACACGCTATAACTTTCATCTGCTCTTTTTGTTAAATCCTCAATATAATCTATAAACAGTTTATCTGTCTTCATTAATCTAGGTTTTTTTGATGGTTTTTTAAATTGCATAATAAACTTAGCTACATTCAAAAGTTTAGTTAAAGTTTTTACTTCTGATTGAATCTTTTCTTTAGAACATTTCAAATCTTGTCTAGCCAAATTGCCTTCAACAGCACCCCATAATCTTAATGCTTCTGCACCATACTCTTTAATAATTTCCTGAGGATCAATAACATTACCAACCGATTTAGCCATTTTCCTGCCTTCTGCATCGAGGATATGCTGATGTATCCAAGCGTCTTCAAAACAAGGCTTTTTAGTCTCAAGATACCCTCGTAAAATTGTATAATACAGCCAAGTCCTTACAATCTCTTTTCCCTGAGGCCTGAGACTAACTGGATAAGCTTTTTTAAAAAAATCATTATTAGATTGATATTTAGTTATAAAAAGTTCAGAGATAGACGAATCTATCCAAGTGTCAAATACTCTCTCTTCACCAGCCCATTTTTTATCTTTAAAATCTGCAACACACCCTATCATCTTTCCATTTTTATAGACTTCTGCGTCGGTTGGAATTTTTTCTTTCCAAGGGATATAATATTTCCCAGGTTTTGGGACTGCAAAGAGATTATCCGAATCGCATCTCCAAAAAGGAATAGGCGTAGCATAAAATCGCCTTCTTGAAATAGGCCAATCAATAGCAATAGAATCAATCCAATCTTCGAGTATTTTTCTGGCAGTTTCTGGATAAAATTTAATCTTTCTAGAAATCTTCCTTATCTCTTCTTTAAATTCCATTTGCTTAAGATAAAATTCAGGCATTTCTATGAACTCTACTTCTGCCCCGCTTCTTTCAGATATGGG
>CAYHEY010000051.1:0-5526 GCA_964355735.1 Candidatus Woesearchaeota archaeon | reverse complement strand
AGAGGTTATAACAGAAAAAGGAGTTTCAGATAAAATATCAGAATTAGAAGATTATGCTAGAACAGGAAAAATAGAGAGAAGCAGATTAAGAGTAAAACCACAAACTTTTGAGATAATTCCTGATGAAACTTCATCGAGTTATCGCATAGAACTTAGTGAAGCCGATCGAGAAATGCTAAGAGAATTTATAGACGAGAAGATTGGTTCTGGTTCTATCATGAACAGATTAGACTCTCTTTGTTTTAATAGCTCTACTTGGTCTGATTATCAAGGAAGAAAAATGCTTATTAATCTTCTGGGAATATTGGGTGTAGAAGAAAGACAGGGTCACCATAATAATTGGTATTGTAGTTTCTATGTACCTGAAAACAATCTAGGCCCTGCAGGATTATCTCTAGAAACAGGAGTATTTTCAAAAGTTGTGAATGAAACAAGTTTACCTGTTCTACAAACATTATTCAATAGAAACCTTGAGCTAAAACAAAAATATGGATGGCGTTTCTACCCAAGATTTACTGTGAAAGAAATATCAGACAGAGCAGGAATCAGTAGAAAAAGAGTGAGAGAAGAATTAGGAAATCTCACAGGCATCTTAGCAGAAGCCTGGATACCAAAATTAGTTGAATGTAGACATGAAGAAATAAGAACTCTTGCTGTAACAAAATGGTTCTTACCAAAATCTAGAACAGCACTTGCTTGGAAAGTTCTCAATACAGCAGGACTTCTAGATTAATATCAACAACATTTAAAAATAATAAAAATCTCCTCCTTGAATGGAAAAGAGAACAGCAACATTTATAATAGTCTTAATTGTTCTAGTATTAATCGCTATAGGAGCATACTACAGCAAATTTACAGGAAACATGATAACTAACAGCAAAACACAAATCTTACTTGAAACAAATTATGGAAATATAACTCTCGAGCTAATGAGTGAACAAACAATTACAGCAGGTAACTTTAAGTCTCTTATTGAAAAAGGAACCTATAATGGAATAATCTTTCATAGGATCATAGACAAATTCATGATTCAAGGGGGAGACCCAACAGGAACAGGTTATGGTGATCCACGAATACCAAAGATAAAAGACGAGTTTAATGGTGAACAAAAAAATAATAGAGGAACAATTGCAATGGCAAATGCAGGTCCAAACACAGGCTCAAGCCAATTTTTTATCAATCTTGCAAATAATAATTTTCTTGATGGCCGACATCCTGTTTTCGGAAAAGTTATAGAAGGCATGGATGTTGTAGATAAAATTGCAAAAGTAGAAACAGATTCTAATGATAAGCCACTCAGCGAAGTTAAGATAATCAGAGCAAGTGTGATTTAGTTCTTCAGAAAACTTTAAATAGTAGCTTATATTTATCCATATAATATATGCTTCAATATAATAAATAAAATGACTCAAATATTAAAAAAACAAACAAGTAAAGGCATCTTGTATAATCCTACTCTAAGTTCTGTTCTTATGGTTGAAGAAGCAATACAAAAATACAGTCAAGAATGTGGAAAATATCAATTATGGAAGAAACTTCCTCAAAAGATGATGTATCAAACTTATCTAGTTATACTTGATTATCTTATTTCATCAGGTAAGATCCTTATAGATCAGGAAGGATGTATTCTCTGGACATATAATCCTAATAGAATTGCTAATGCAATTAAGTCAGGTTTATTAGCAAAATGAAAGAAAATTTTGTAGCTTTTATAGAAGAGAGAATAAAAAAAGAATTTGAATCTCTTGAAAAAGGTAGATTTGAAGATAAAAAACTTTTTAGTTATATAAAAAGAGCCATAGATGCTCTTAAAATAAATCCGGCTTCTGGAACAAAAGTTCCAAAAAGTCTCTGGCCAGAGAAATATCTAGAGGAATACAAAATTACTAATCTTTGGAAATACGATCTGCCAAATGCTTGGAGACTAGTATATACTTTAGAAACAGATGAAATTAGAATAATGACCTTTATTCTTGAATGGTTTGATCATAAAAATTATGAGAAGCGTTTTGGTTATTAGCTAATTTTTAAAATACTTAATCTTCTCTAGCTCACTTTTCATTTCATCCCCATCATTATTTTTATCTAACTTGTCTTGTTCTAATAAATCTTTTATATGCTTCCTAAAAGGAAGCATCTTCTCTGTAGAATAACTCAAAGCAGCAGCTTTCATCTTTCTGTGAACTTTAATGAACTCTTGAACTTGAACAGCATTCTTCTTTCCACACTCTCTCAGCATCCAACCCGCTCCTTTCTGAACATAAATATCAGGATCATAAACAAGTTTTTCAGCAAGAAGAATAGTGAGCTGTATCTTGCCCTTTTTTATAAGAGGATACTGAGAAACAATAGCCAGTCTTCTCATCCAAGGATTTCTCGACTCTGCCAACTTTTTTATCTCTCCTGTTAAACTAGAATTATTAAAAAATATCTCTCCTGTTATATGGCTTGATAACTCATCTATATGATCCCAAGAACACGCTTTCTCTATTCTTTGTTTTCCTTCTGCTTCTTTAAATAAAAATTTCCAGGTTTCAAGACTAAATTGTTTTCTATGGTTCTCAAGCAAATATAATGCTAACGACATCTCTTCATGATTTCCAGAATTCCAAAGTTCTTCAAATAAGTTATAGGCTTCATAAATGCTCATCTCAGGATTATCTCTTTTTATTTGACGAGCAATCTCCCTCAATTGAGGAACCCTTAATCCATAAAAAGCATAGGCCGATTTCAAGTATTTTTTGCTGTGTTCTGCTATCTCTTTTTTTCCCAAACTCGCAAGTTTAGCTCTAATCTCTTTTATATCCATAAACAGCCCTAAAACCCCCTTAATTTTAAACTTATCTAAAAAAACCCAAAAAACCGATAGGTTTAAAAACCACCTTTTTGTTTCATGTATTATCATTACTTAGTTGTAATTGTGCAAAATCAATCTCAAATTGCACCACATTACAGATAACGCTAAGTCAAATAAAGCTCGCTAACAAAACCTGATTCAAAAATGCCACAATCTTCGCATATTCTCCAGCCAAAACATAGTGTGATGAAAAAAGATGAAGCAGAAAAACTGCTTGAAGAATTTAATATTTCTCTAATACAACTTCCAAAAATTAAAATTACAGACCCTTGTCTTCCTGATGGCGCTTCTATAGGCGATATCATTAAAATAGAAAGAAAAGATGAAGATAAAAAAGTAGTCTATTATAGGGCTGTTATTGCATAATATAAAACATGAAACTTGAAACAAAAGATAAATATTTGCTGATAAAAAAGTATTTGCAGGAGCACTCGCTTGTTGAAAGTAATATAATTTCTTTTAATAATTTTATAGAAAAAAGAATGCAGGAAATTGTAGATGAAATTTATCAGGGTCTAGAGCAGAATGAAGATATAGAAGTCAAGTTAGGAAAAGTAAGAGTAGGAAAACCACTTATACATGAAGCAGATGGCTCTCCGAATCATATAACTCCTGCAGAAGCAAGAATAAGAAATCTTACCTATTCTGCTCCAGTCTTTCTTGAAATAACAATCAAACAAGGAAATCAGATAGATAGTCAAGAAGTAGAGATGGGCTATATACCTGTGATAGTAAAAAGTAATGCCTGCAATATCTGCGGAAAAACAAAAGAAGAGCTTGAAAAATTATATGTGGATCCAAATGATCCTGGTGGATTTTTTATAATAAATGGAAACGAGAGAGTTATGGTTATGACAGAAGATCTAGCAGAAAATCAGCCATTCATCGAGAAATCTAAAGGAAGAATAATGCTTAGATTATTTTCAAGAAGAGGAAGTTATAGAATTCCAATTTTCATAACAGATACAAATGAGGGCATAATTGAGATTTCTTTCAGCAGATTCAAGAATATTCCTGCTGTAATAATCTTGAAAGCACTTGGTATGACAAAAGAATCAGATGTAGCAAGACATATAGGAAAAGAAACCGATAGTTTAATTGTCAATCTCTATGAGTTTGTAGATGTTCAGACACCAGAAGATGCAATGATGAAAATTGCAGAAAAAACTTCTCTTCAAGGCACAAAAAAAGAAATCCTCGACAGAGTAAAACAAAGATTAGACTCTTATTTCTTGCCTCACATTGGCTTGGATAAAGCTGAAAGAGAAGAAAAAGCAATCACACTTTGTAAATTAATACGACAATTCTTAGTGGCAAAAGAAAATCCAACAAGTCTTACAGATAAGGACCACTATGCAAATAAAAGAGTGAGATTATCAGGAGATCTTCTTTCAGATTTATTCCGAGTGAATCTAAATATCTTTGTAAGAGACCTAGTTCATTCTCTTCAGAAAACACAAAAAAGAAAAAAACTCTATTCTCTAAAGACAATAGCAAAATCTACTTTATTTACCCATAGAATAGAGAGCGCAATAGCAACAGGAAACTGGATAGGCGAGAGAACAGGAGTCACACAAAACATGGATAAAACAAATTATCTTGCAATTTTATCCCAGCTTCAAAGAGTTGCTTCTACTCTTCCAGGAGAACAGGAAAATTTTCTTGCAAGAACACTTCATCCAACACATTATGGTAGATTCTGTCCTATAGAAACTCCAGAAGGAACAGAAATAGGACTAAGAAAAAATCTAGCTATACTTGCAAAAATTTCTACTCGTATAGAACTTAATGATAAAGAATTCTTTGCCATGCTTACTAATCTTGGTCTTGACAGAGAAAAAAGCGAAGGAGGAAGTGATGTCTTTTATAATGGAAGATTTATGGGTGTAGTAGAAAACAGCAAGAAATTTATAGCTGCTCTAAAAGAAAAAAGAAGAAATTCTGAACTTCCTATTCAGATGAGTATAAGATATGATCGCCAATTAAACACAGTAATAATCTCTTCTGAAATAGGCAGAGTCTTAAGACCTCTTATAATCGTAGAAAATGGAGAAAGCAGATTAAAACCCGAGCATCTTAAAGACATAAGTGAAGATGATATGAAATGGGACGATTTAATAAAAGAAGGAATAATTGAGTATTTAGATGCAGCAGAAGAAGAAAATTGCCTTGTTGCTCTAACTCCTGTAAATATAGAAAAAGAAACAACTCATCTTGAAATAGATCCAACAGACTTTTTAGGTACAATTACTTCTCTTGTTCCTTTCCCTAACTATGACCAATCTGCAAGACTTATGAGAGGAAGTAAAACTCAAAAACAGGCTCTGGGATTATATGCTGCAAATTTTCTCTGCAGAGTAGACACCGATGTTTCTATACTTCACTATCCTCAAAAACCAGTAGTAAGAACTTTTGTATACGATACTCTTAATGTTTATCCCTCAGGCCAAAATGCAGTAGTAGCCATAATGACGCACGAAGGCTATAATATGGAAGATGCTCTTATATTAAATAAAGCTTCTGTTGATAGGGGCTTTGGAAGAAGCACTTATTTCAGACCCTACACAAGTATTGAATTAAAATATGCAGGTGGACTTAAAGATGAAATAGCAATACCTGAAAAAGGAACATCAGGCTATAGAACAGAAGAATCTTACAGATATTTAGAA
>CAYHEY010000050.1:0-5550 GCA_964355735.1 Candidatus Woesearchaeota archaeon | reverse complement strand
CCGATCTATTTATCTTTGTATTCTCTTCATTTACTCGCTTTATTGCTTCTATATGTTCTATGTTTGGTTTCTTCATGTCTATTAGTAATCCCAGTCCATCTTTTCTCCATCACATTCAGGACATTTTGCAGTTGTAATAAGTTTTTTATTTTTACTATCATAAGCATAATAAGTAAGCCCAAATTCTCTCATTAATCTTTTCTTGAAGGATTTATGAATTTTTTCATTCTTTAAGGGAGTATCCAATAAAAAAAATCTTTGCCTTAACTTCTTCTTATTTCCACATAGTAAACAAATAACAGGGTTAAAATCAATTAAAGCTACATTTATCTTTTTAGCTTCCCCTTTACTGAGTTCTTTTATTTGTATTTTCATTTTATTCGTTTCCATATTAGTTTAAACGTATCTACTTTAGTTTAAAAGCTTTTTATTTATTATTTCTTAGAAGATCTGGCTAATTATAGACTTATCTCAATCTAATTGTCTCTAAATTCTTTGGAGTACCTGTCTCTATATGATTCAGTTTGTATATGCTTGAAGCTAAGTCTAAACACCTAGAAACCTCTCCATGATTGATTATTATTTTTTTTGGTCTAGGCACACAGCGATTAATAAAAGCAATTAACTCATTTCTTCCAGAATGCGCTGTAAAACCATTGACTGTTATAACTTCCATATTAATCTCTGTCTTTTCTTCTTTTCCATCAACAAGCATTCGTGTTTCTTTCAAGCCATCTTGAACAAGCCTTCCAAGACTTCCTTGACCCTGATAACATACAAACATTATACAATTATTTTTATTTGAAGCAAACTCTCTAAAATATTCAACAGAAGCTCCACCCTCAAGCATACCAGAGGTAGAAAGAACAACACAAGGCCCGCCTTCTATTACTTCTTTTCTTTCTTGGGCACTTCCTACTCGCTTAAATATTTCTGAGGCAAAAGGATTTTCTCCTTGAAAAACTCTCTGCCTTAAAGTAGAATTTAGAAAATCAGGATAAGCAGTATGAATAGCATTAATATCCCATATCATCCCATTAATATATATAGGAACATTTGGAAGAAGACCTTTAATCATAGCATCTTCAAGAACAAGCATTGTTTCCTGCGCTCTTCCTGAGCCTAATTCAGGAATAAGCACTTTTCCTTTTCTTTCTATTACTTCTTTTACTTTGTCAATAAGTATTTGTTCTGATTCTTCTCTTGGAGGAAGAACATTTTCTTTTCCTCCATAAGTTGCTTCAATTATTGCTGTCTCAAGTCTTGGAAACATAGCCGCAGCAGGATTTAACAGTCGTGTTTTTCCATATTTGAAATCTCCTGTATAAAGTAGGTTATGTAAACCATTTCCTATATTAATATGAACCATAGCACTTCCAAGTATATGACCAGAATTATAGAGTGTAATTCTTATATCAGGAGCAATATCTGTAACTTCATTATAATTCAAGCAGATTGTATGTTTAACCATTTCTTTTATATCTGTAGAAGAAAAAAGTGGTTTTTCTGCTTGCTTATATGCTACACCTATAAAATCCAGTCCAAGCAGAGCAGCAGTATCTCTTGTTGGTGCAGTTGTGTAAACAGGTCCCTTATAGCCCATTTTAAATAAATATGGTAAAAGAGCAGAATGATCTATATGCGCGTGGCTGAGCACAATTGCATCAATTTCATCTATCTTAAATTCAGCAACATTAAGATAAGGAAATTTTTCATCATTGCTCTGTCCACCAACATCTATGCCACAGTCAAGAAGTATCTTAGATTGAGGAGTAGATAAAATTAAACAGCTTCTTCCTACCTGTCTTCCTGCTCCTAAAAAAGTTACTCTTACCCACTCTTCTATTTTCTCAGGATTCCATTCACAATATATCTTTTTTCCTATATCATTAAGCAGTTTTTTTCTGTAATTATTATTCTCATATAATACTGCTCTTATATTTTCTGTAATTTTGCTGTCTATTGCAGGCGAGCGCTGAACTTGTGGTATCCAGAAAGTTTTCTGTTTTATCTCTCTTAATATGCTTCCATCTTTTCCTATTACTAAACCGGGTTTTTTTGCTTCAATAACAACAATACTTCTCTGAACATCAAATAAGACCTCTGTTATCTCTGCTTCAACAGGAATTATCTCTCTTATTGCTTTTTCTGTCTTCTCCTGAGACTCTAATAATTTATTTTCTGCTCTCAACTCTATTCTCTTTTTTATCTTGTTTACTATTTCCTTGATAGTACTCTCTCCTTCTAAAAAGAAATTTGGAGAATCTGTATACAAAACTATATTTGCTCCTTCAAAACTTGCAGTACTAACAACATTTTTCGGTAATTCTTTTGTTATATCTTTTAAGATATCTGCCATTTTTGTTTGTTTTACTTTTTTATCTCTATCTTCCTTTCAGTGCCTAAAGAACCAAGGTTCTCTAAGGCTTCACTCTCCTTCTATATATGCCATATTCTTTTTTCTAGTTATTCGCCTTCTATCTCTCGCTCTTTTTGAATATAACTTTTAGACTAATTATTATTTCAGCTCAGATACAATTTCTTTATCAAAGACTTTGTTTATTCCGTCTTTTGTTATTGTAAAAATATCCATACCATAGCCAGAGCCAGTATCTCTTTGAGTTGAAGACTTTATTGCTTCTATAGCTAATTCTACTCCTTCTTTTACACTTATGCCTTTTTTATATTGTCTCTCTAAGAATCCGAGAATAAAAGGCATTCCACTTCCAAAATTAGCATCATAATCTTCTACTTTGATTATGCTTCCTGCAGGCTCTACTGTATAAAGCTCTGCTAAACCATCCTCATTAACTCCACCAATAAGAAAACCAGCTTGCTGAGGAATCATAGACATCTGTCTTATTCCAGAATAATTCATATTCATTAAAAGGCTTGCTGCTTCTTTTACAGAAGGTCTTTGTTTTGTTCTAAGCTCCTTTAATCTTAATTCTGCTCCAAGTATTCTTGGAACTCTTTGTATATCTGCTGCAATTCCGCAACCAGCAATAACAAGATAATGATTTATTGGCCAGACTTTTTTTTCTACTTTGCTCATAACTATTGTTCCTGCTGTAACCTGCCTGTCTGCAGCCATAACAATTCCATCTCTGCATACAATTCCAAGTATACTTGTTCCTGTTTTCAATATGTTTTTCTTAATTTCTTCATCCATTTTGTTTTATCTTTTATCTGTGTTTATAATAGCAATTTTATCTATATTTTCTATTTGAGAACACACAACCTTTCAGAATCTCTAATATTCCAATATCTGCCTGATTTATAAATCTTTCTAAATTCTGTGAAAGATTTATATTATTACCAGATAATCTAAAAACCATTAATAAATCTAACAGCCTTTCTCTAACAACTCGAGTTCAGCAAACCTAACCAGCTTCAATAGAACTAACACCATCTTTCTTTGTAAATCTAATTATATTATCCACAAAACTATCTATCTTCTGCTCATGACTTACAAGTATTAGTTGTCTTACTTTTAATTGATTCAAAACATCCCTCATCTTATCCAACTGTGACTCGGAGAAACCATCTGTGGGCTCATCAAGTATAACTATGTCTCGTGTTTTGATTTTGCTTAGCAGTGAATTTATTGTCTGTGTTAAAGCCAGCCTATAGGCAAGAGCAACAGCTGTTCTTTCTCCTCCAGATAAATAACTATAATCTAATTCATAATCATTCTGCTGTATTATTGGAGAGAAACTCTCATCAAGCCTTACATTAAGATTATCTGCAACAAGAGTCGAAAACCAGTTTGAGAATAAATTTGAAAAATCTTCTCTAAGTCTCAGCATAACATTTTTCTCGGTATATAGAACAAGCTCTATGAACTTATTATTAAGCCAGAACTCTAGCTCGCGCATATAAGCCATTTTCTTAGCTAATTCTTCTATCCTCTTTATCTCATTTTCTATTTCAACTATCTGTCTTTCAAGAAACTGTATTTCTTTTTCTATTTCAATTTTTTTAACAACAATTCTATTTTCCTTTAAAACAATTTCTTGAAACTCCCGATTTCTGAGTTCATAATCTTTATTATAGAATTCAAATTGAGCTAAGAGTTCATTTACTCCTTCTATATGCTTTTTCAGCATATCTAAATCCGAATACATGGCTGTTCTTTGCTTCTCAAGCAAGTCTATTCTCTCTCTCTTTTCTTTTATATTTTCAAGTCTTACTTTTAATATTTCCATCTGAGAAAGCGATTGTTTTAAAGAATCAATTAATTTTCTGGTTTGTTCTATCTTTATTGAGCTTTCTTCTTTATCTTTTCTATTTTTCACAAATTCTACATCAATATTCATAAGCTCTTCCTGTGCTCTTGAGACAATATTCTTTTTATGCTCATCATTTACAATCTGAAGGCAAGTAGTGCATTTGTCCAGAGAAGAGATTTTATCTTTAAGCATTTTTAACCCCTTTATCTTTTGTTCATTGCCCTGGATAGAAGTAAGTGTAATTATATAATTATCATTTAATTCTTTGAGTAGCTGTTCCTGAGCTTTTATTCTATTCTTTAGGACTTCAATTTCTCTTTCGTTAAAGCTTAAACCCTCTGAGCTCTTAATCTGCTCTCTAAGCAGTTTTATATCTCTTTCATAACTCGAGATTAAATCTTTTTTATTAGCCAGAGTTAATTCAGACTTATCTTTCTCATTTTCAAGTTTATTTCTTTCATTTATCTTTTTTGTTAGCTCGTCTAATTCTATCTGCTTCTCTGTCTTTATCTTTTTTATCTCTTCTTTTTCTTTATCTACATCTTTTATCTTGCTCTGATTTATTATAATTGCCTCTTTTTTCTCTTTTAATTGAATATTCTTCTGTTCTATATTGCCCATTTCTGCTTCTTTAATCCTTATCTCCTGCCTTATCTTAGAAGTAAGTAGAGTGATATTCTCTTCTATCCTCTTATATTTGTCTATACCAAATATATGCCTTAAGGTATTCAGTCTTGCTTCATCTGATTCAAGAACTATCTGCTTCATCTCTTCTTGGGGCGTATAAACAGTAAATCTATAGAGATCATTTGTCTTTTTTGCAAATTCAGCAGGATAATTAAGAAGAGTTAATATTTTATTTTTAACTTCTGTAACACTTCCTTCAAATCTTTCTTCTCCAACAGTTATAGAAACATCTGTTTGATTAATAGATTTTCCACTTTTTTTTAGACCTCTTTCAATAATTACTATTTGCTCGTCTATCTCAAGTTCAAGAGAAACAAAAGATTCTGTCTCATTACTTCTCATTATAGAATTTCCTTTCTGGCCTGGCTGCAAACCAAAAAGAGCAAATTCAACAGCCAAGAGTATAGAAGTCTTTCCAGAGCCTATATCTCCTGACAACAATGTAGAACCTTCAGGAAAAATTATCTCTGCTTCTTTATAGCTTCTTATATTCTGTATCTTTATCTTTTTTATTATCATAGTCTACGACACCTGCGGTTTCTTAGACGTATCTTCCCCTTAGATACTTCTAAAACAATACTTTTCTTAATAGGAGTATCTATCTCTCCAAATTTTTTTATTATCATCTCAA
>CAYHEY010000049.1:0-5605 GCA_964355735.1 Candidatus Woesearchaeota archaeon | reverse complement strand
GAGAAGCCCAGCAAGCATTAAGAAGAACAATGGAAAATTATACCAATACCTGCAGATTTATTCTCTCCTGCAACTATTCAAGCAAAGTAATAGACCCTATTCAATCGCGTTGTGTTGTATTCAGATTTAGGCTTCTTGAAAAAAAAGAGATGGAGAAGAGAATAAAAGTTATAGCAGAAAGTGAAAAGCTTACACTTGATGAAAAAGCACTTCAAGCAATGTATGAGGGTTCAGAAGGCGATTGCAGAAGAGCGATTAACCTTCTTCAAGCAAGCTCTTCTATTTCACCAATAGTAACAGAAGAGATAATCAATATATTATTATCAAGCACAAAACCAAAGAATGTTCGAATCGTATTAGACTATGCTCTCGCAGGAGATTTTGAGAAAGCAAGAGAAAAATTACTAGATATAATGCTAAAAGAATCTATTTCTGGAACAGATATGATTAAAGCCATACAAAAAGAAATCTGGGGTTTAAATGTTGACCCAGAATTAAAGGTTAGATTAACAGAAAAAACAGGCGAGATAGAGTTCAGATTGGTAGAAGGAAGCGATGAATTTGTTCAGCTTGAATCCTTACTAGCAAGTTTTGTGCTAGCAGGCATGGGAATTAAAAAAGTATAATTTTACAAATTAAAAATGATAGAACAAAAAGGAGCTCTTGATGAATTAAACTTCTCAGAAAATAGTCGAGTATTAGACTTGTTGGTTAGAGATTTACTTTGTTTTCAATCTTATACTTCTGTAATTGTACTTGAGGGAGCTCTTCCCAATCATAGAAGAAAAACAAGAGAATTATATAATAGAGTAAGAAAGATAGCACAAAGATATAGTGAAGCAGAAATGCCTGGAATGCATAGGATAGTTAAAGTACTCGAAAGAGATTATCCTTATCTAAAGCATTAATATAAATAAAAAATAAGAAAATGCTAGCACAAACAACAAACAATCTAATAAAGCAAATAAAATTTAAGCTAAGCAAGAATAGTAAGAATTATATTAATAAACAAATAACTCTCAAAACACTAAAATGAGAATAGAAACACTCTCTATAGTCTATGAACCGAGAAGAATTCTTTTAGGCATGAAAAAAAGAAGATTTGGCAAAGGAAAGTATAATGGTTTTGGTGGAAAAATAGAAGAAGGAGAGACAATAATTACAGGAGCCCAAAGAGAAGGACAAGAAGAAGCAAATATTTCTCTAGAAAATCTAGAAAAAGTGGGCGAGATTTTATTTCAATTTCCGACAGATGAGCAAGATCACCTAGTACATATTCTTAAAACAAATAGATTTAGTGGAGTTCCTAGAGAATCAGACGAAATGACTACTCGCTGGTTTGATACATCAAGTTTGCCATATGATCAAATGTGGGCAGACGATAGTTATTGGTTACCTCTACTCTTAAAAGGAAAAACATTTCGGGGGCACTTTATTTTTAATGAAGCTTTTGGTGTAGCAAGATATGAACTAAGAGAATTGCCTCAATCTCAGCTATGCCAAGACCCAGAATGTAAAAGCTGGCTAGATGAATTAGGAAAAAAAGGAGTAAAGCTAAGATGACAATACCCCTCTCAGAAAAATACAGGCCTAAGAAATTCTCAGAAATTAAGTCGCAAGAAACAGCAATCGATAAATTAAAGAGCTTTGTTGTAGGATTTGAGAGAGGCATGAATAAGAAAAAAGCAATTCTTCTTCATGGACCAGCAGGAACAGGAAAAACAACCCTCGCACATGTACTTGCAGCAGAATTAGGCTATGAATTATTTGAATTAAACTCAAGTGATCTGAGAAATAGGCAAAAATTAGATGAAGTACTCAAACCTTCAAGTTTACAAAAATCTCTGTTCGCAAAAGGAAAGATAATACTCGTTGATGAAGTTGATGGAGTCACAACAACAGATTATGGTGGTTTAGCCGAGCTAGTTATATTAATAGAAAGAGCAAAATTTCCTGTTGTAATCACTTGCAATGATGTTTGGCAGCATAAATTTAGTCTTCTGAGAAATAAATGCGAACTTGTTCAAATAAAAGAAATACCTTATCTAGCTATAGTTGATTTAATTAAAAAAGTTCTAGATTTAGAGAAAAAAGCTTTAAGACCAGAAATTATAAAAGAAATAGCAGCTAAATCTCGGGGAGATTTAAGAGCAGCTCTTAATGATCTACATTCTATGATTTATCTTGATGATTCTCTAATACTCCAAGAAGGAATAGATATGCGTGAAAAAGCTCAAGCAATATTTCAAGCATTAAACAATGTCTTCAAATTAAGAGCAACAGAAAATACTCCTGAAGTATATGATAATGTTGAGATGGAGATGGATCAGATAAAATTATGGGTTGAGGAAAATATACCTCTTGAGTATAAAGGTATTGAACTTGCTAAAGCCTTTGAATCTCTAAGTAGAGCAGACATTTTCAAGGGAAGAATACACAGACAACAACATTGGCGATTTATGATATACGAAAACTTTTTCCTTTCTGCAGGAATATCTGCTGCAAAAGGCTCGAGAATAAGTACAAAATACACAAAATATAATCCTCCAAAAAGAATCTTAAAAATATGGATGGTAAATAGGAGTAATGCACAAAAAGTTTCTATAGCTGGAAAATTTGCAGAGCTAACCCATACAAGCAAGAAAAGAGCCATGAAAGATTTTGCTATCCTCTCTCTAATAATAGACACTAATACAATAAAGACTCTTAATCTTGGAGAAAGCGAAGTTGATTATTTAGCTGAAAAAAAGAGTGAGATAATGCAGTTGGCAGGGGCTAATTCTGCGAGTTAAATCAGCACATCAACATCTAATTCTAAACAAACAACAGGCATTTTTATTCTAAGATTTGCCAGAATTCTTGGAGAAACTTCGCCAAAAAAGCCAATTTTCTTATATGAATTTTTTTCTTTGTTTTTCAAAATAATACTCGCGCATCTTCCATCAATTATAAATGGAGAATTACCTTCTTCCAAGACATACTCAAGATTAAGCATCCTCATCAAATAATCTAAAGTCTGCTTCATTTCTGTAAAACCTGCATCTTTGCTAGTTATGCATATACTAATTTTCTCTGGTTCTTTTATTCCTGTTTCTCTTTCTCCTTTATGATCTATCTCGAACACCCTACCTAACTCAAATATTCTCTGAGGGTATTCTGTATCTATATTCTTCGAGAGAATGTTCAAAGAAGTCAGTGTTAAGGAATTTCTTAAAAATTTATACTCACTCTTACTATCTTCTACTTCTATTTCTGGTTTCTCAGAAAACCTAGAAACTTCTTCTAGACTTAAAAGATGATAAGATGAAGTTTCCAAAAAGTTTAATCCAGCAAGTATTTCTGCTATTTTTTTCTTTACTAATTCTTTTTTATCTATCTCTCCAACACCAGATATGCTTGGAATTTCAGGTATAAAATTCTCATAACCATAAGCTATAGCTAAATCTTCTATTATATCTACTTCATGCATTATATCTGTTCTCCAGGCAGGAACTTCTACTTCTTTTGTTTTAGGATTATAACTATAGCCCATTTTTTCAAGCAATTTTGGAAGCTCATTTTCTTTTATATTTAACCCAAGAAGTTTATTTGCATTCTCCAAAGAAAACTTAATTTTTTCTGGCTCTAAATTCGGAGTTATTTCTTTTTTCTTGCTGTGCTCAAAAATCAAGTTCATCTGATAAATTTTTCCACCCATTTCAGATAGCATTACAACAAGTATATTTAGTGTTTTTTTCAGAACCTCAAAGTCAAATCCAGAACATTCTATAAATATCTCCTGAGTTTCTTGAGTTATCTTACCTGTTTTATGCGAGTTTATAACAGGAGGCATACTCAAGATTTCTCCTGCAGAGTCTACAAATACAGGATATTTATCTTTTCCTTCAAGTAAACCAGCATATTCTCTGCCTGTTGGATGTTGCTGAAGTATCTGCAATCCATTTAACTCTCTATCAAACTCAAGAGGAATAAATTTTATATCTTTTGGAGCTCTAGCTTCAAATTTAATAGGAAGTTTTATCTTTTCAAGAGGATATATTCCTATTGCAATCTTCTTTCTATTTCTTCCAAGAGTAGCATGAATTTTTTCCTGTATATCTACTATCTCTCTTATCTTTTCGTCATCAAACCTTAGATTCTTAACAATTGCACAAGCAGTATAGGGTCTTAAATCTTTAAGATTTGAATCTATTTTAACTTCAAAATTTCTTTCAGGTTTTTCAGTTTTATAATTCTTAATGCTTTTTTGTTTTCCTAAAAAAGCAGAAAGATCTCTTATAAAACCCTGAAGTGAGAAAAGGTCTGGTCTGTTTGGAAGTATTTCCAATTCAATATTCTCGGAGTCAGCTGATTCAAAATGCGTTCCAAACAAATTTATCTTTTCTTTAAGCTCGTCTGTAAGTTTGAAGTGTTTTTCAAATTCTTTTCTCGAAAATGTTATTTTTGCCATGTTTAATTCCTCTCAAACTCCCAGAAATTTAATTTGCCTTTAGTTTGAATTGGCTCTATTCTGACAGGATTTTCTAGAACAAAGCCATTATTCCCCCATAAACTTGAGGCTAGATGAAGATTAAAATCTTTTTTATGCTCTTCTTCATCTATATATTGCTTTACATCAACCAGTCTTGCTTTTCCTAAAATAAACCCATTTGGAAGATTATCAAATCCAAACTTTTTCATAGCATCCATATCAGGATTCAGAGAAGAATGTATCAAGAAATCTCCTCTAAAATTCGTATTCCACTTTCTTAATTCTATTTTTTTCTTTCCACTCAAGATAAGTTCTGCAAATGGTTGTTTTAACGAGAGGACTTTCATTTTTTTATTTTCCCCAAAATTTCATTTCTCGCAATTTAGTTATATCATTTGCATAAACTTCTCGCATATCTCCTATTCCATAAGCACCCATCATCATTCTATCAAAACCAGGACCCCAAGCTAAAACAGGAATATATTCTCCAAGAAGAGGAATAACTACTTCTGGTCTAAATATGCCTGCTGCAAAAACTTCTATCCAGACTTTTTTCTCTTCATTCCAAACATAACCCTCTATACTTGGTTCAGTATAAGGGAAATAACTTGGCTGGAATTTTACTTTTTCATAGCCCATTTTTTTAGCTAACTCTTTCAAATATCCAAGTAAATTTCTAAAATTAGCATCCTTATCAACAACTATACCCTCTGTTTGATTAAATTCAAAACCATGACTCCAATCAACAGTCTCGTTTCTAAAACATTTACCAACTGCAAAAAATTTTCCACTCTTGTCCTTAATATCCTTGACTTTTCCAAGCATAGCAAGCATATTGCTTGAGAGCGCAGTCGTATGTGTTCTCAAAACAACTCTCTTTGCTTCCTCTTCTTTCCAAGCATATCTCCATCCCTTGCTACCACCAATACCTTTTTCATGGGCTTCTTTAACTCCCTCAACAATTTTTCTCTCAGGCAATTTTCCTTTTATATCTTTTATGTAGAAAGTATCCTGAATTTCTCTAACAGGATGATCTTGAGCAGTAAATAAAGCATCAAAATTCCAAAAACTTGACTGGCACATATTTCCCGTCATTTCTTTGAAACCTAGTTCTGTCCAGACTTTTCTTGCATA
>CAYHEY010000048.1:0-5620 GCA_964355735.1 Candidatus Woesearchaeota archaeon | reverse complement strand
ATGTAAAGAAAAAATACGATTTTATAATAATTGACTCTTCTCCTAATCTGAATGAGGAGATTTTAGCAGCTATGGTTGCGAGTGACGAACTTATAGTTGTTACAACTCCGGATCATGTTACTCTTTTTTCTACTGTAAGGGCAATAAGAGCTGCAAAAGAAAAAAAGACGCCTATTATCGGATTAATCTTAAATAAGGTTTATGATAAAGATTTTGAACTAGCTCTAGAATATATAGAAGAGGCTTCTGGTTCTAGTATTCTTGCTGTTTTACCACATGATATAAATTTTCTAGAATCGCTTGCTAAAAAAGTTCCGCTTATATTTAACAGAGCAAGTGATTCAACACTAGAGTTTAGAAAACTCGCTTCAAGTCTTGCTGGACAGAATTATTCAGAGAGAAAAGGAATTAAAAACTGGTTTTCTGGATTTTTCAAGAAAGTACCAAAACAGGATGTAAACAGAACAATATTTGCTCTAACAAGAAATAAAGAGTCATTATAATAATATGGAAAGATTTTATTCTAACAAAAGAGCACAATTGCGCATACAGGAGATGAGTTTTATGCTTATTGCTCTTGTTATATTTTTTGTTATTATACTCTTATTTTTTCTTTCATTTACAATGAGGCAGGTTAAAGGAGATGCTTTTGAGATGTCAAGGCAACATTCTATGCTTCTTATATCTAAACTCGCAGGAACACCTGAATTTAGTTGTGCTAATTCAAAAGCAATATGTGTTGATGCAGATAAGCTTCTTAGCCTTAAAGATCATAAATTGTATAGAGCCTTCTGGAATTTAGCTGGGTTAAGGGTTGAAAAAGTTATTTTGGATAATAGTACTCTAAGAAAAGAATGCACTATGGGAAATTATCCTTTATGTACGACTTTTACACTTGTTGAAAATAAAACAACAGGCATAGCTGACTCGAGTTTTGTAAGTTTATGTAGAAGAGAGTATCAGCAAGGTTACTCGTATGATAAATGCGAGCTGGCTCAATTAATTGTATGGACAGAGAAAAAATCATGATAACACCAATATCCAAATCAAAGAATAAAAAAGATTACTCGCACCCGCATTTTGAGAGAGAAAGTAATTTGCTAAAATGCAAGTGCTCGCAACACGAGACAATGGGCTTTGTGCTTATTATTTTGATAGTTGTTATAGCAGGAGTTATATTTCTTGGAATATCTTTGAGAACTACAGATAATACAAGTGTTATTGACTCAAGAATAAGCAATTTTCTTGATGCGTCTCTTCAACATACAACCGCTTGTTATGGGTCCTATGAGTCTGATTATCAAACACTTGGAGAGTTAATTAATTCCTGTTCTGCAGGAACACTTTATAGTGCTACTTGTCCTAATAGTGATGCTTGCGATTTTGCAAATAAGACTTATAGTGTTATGCTTAGCAAGTTCAGCTCTGCAGGAAGCATAAAAAGTTATAAACTTTCTTTCTATTATTCTCAGAACTCGAGCTCAAAGATAGAAGACCTTGTTCAGACTACAAGTGCTTTTAAGACTTTTTCTTCTGAGCTTTCGGATAAAAAGGGGTGTTTGTCAAAAAGAGCAGGCTATAGTTTTCTTCGTTCAGAGAGTTCCGAAGGCAATATCTATGCTTATCTGGAGATATGTTTGGAGTGATGTCATCTAAACTGCTGCTTTGCTAGATTTGCTATGAGAAAGACTAGTTCTAATTGCCCCTAGAATGCTTTGTAAGCTATACATAAATGCTTCTGCGAAAACCATGCACTTTAGTATGGAGTAGACAAGAGGGTTTTTCTGATAAGATTAATAAACAAAAATTTTATGTCCATAACTTAAAACTACATTTTTTAGGGGTTGGCCTTTATGTGGGCGAGGCGAGCTTTGCGAGCCGAGCGAGATTAATAGAGTAAGGTTTTTTCTTCTACAGACTAATCTGAATGTCTAGAGAATCAACAATAAGTAGGGGTTTTAGTTTATGTCTTTTGCCTTTATGTATTGGAATCATTTCAATCAAGCCAAATTTTTCAAGTATAGAAATATCATATCTTACTGACTTGAAATCTCTACCCAGAAGCTTTGCTAACTCATAGATCGAGTTGGGCTGTTTTTCCTTTAAAATATGAAGAATCTTTGCTCTTTCATTACTTAATATGCTTCTTAATAAGGAGATATCTGTGGTTTCAGACTTGCTTTTTCCTCTAAATTTATTAAATATTGTGCTGAATGTTCCTTGCTGCTGTATTACAGATATTTTCTTAACGCTTATTCTTTTTTTAGCCATGTTTTATTGATTTTATCTAGTATTACAGCGTCAGAGATAGTATATAAATCTTTCTAGATATCTAGGATATATATTTTATTGTTATCTAGGTAGTTATACCTTATATTTCTCTATTAAATTATTTAATATTCTTTTTTTAGCCAAAAGATTTCCTAAATTGGCGTTTATCTAGCTAGTGATAACGAAAGCTTTATAAATAGTCTATGAGGGCGGCAGTATAAGACCCTCTTGCTTCAGAAAGCTTTTTAAAGCCCATTTGTTTAAGGATTACTGTCAGTTTAATGACAAGAGACAGCAGTGTTGACTAAAAGTGTACAGAGATAAAGGTCTATGATGGTCTGATTATATCAAAAAGAGGCCAGAAGGACACACTATTAATATGTATTGAAAGGAGGTTTAAAAAAATGAAAATTAATTTTAGAAAAGTAGCTTCAGTATTAGCTGCTACAGTAATGCTTGGAGGAACACTAGCTTTCGCAAGTGCTGCATGGCCTGGACCATTCGTAGAGAATGGTGCTGCAAATGCTGCTCTTGTTATAGGTGCTGCTGCTCCGGGTAACTTCGATAATGCTGCTGCTTTAGACGTTGCAAATGCTTTAAACGCTGCTGTAACTGTAAAAAGTGGAACAACTATCGGAGGAGAAGGAGACAAAATTAAGCTTGATAGAGCTTCAGATAAAATAAATCTTGGAGATGGAATTGCAACAGCTTGGGGAACCTCGCTTACAAAAACCAATCTTCCTACTTTATTAGCTGATGGCACATTTAACAACAAGCAAAATTCAGAGTACAAGTACAATCAAAAGTTTGATATTGGAAATTTGAGTTTCACTCAATTTTCGGATTCAGATTTGAATAACAGAGTTCCAACAACAGGATTCAAGATAACTTCTGGAACCAATGTTGCGAACTATACCTTATCCTTTGTAACTAGCCCACAATCAGCACAAACTGCTGGGGCTCTTGATGATTTTGTAAATAGAAATATAAATATTCTAGGAAAGAATTACTATATTTTAACTTTTACAAACTCTTCAACTACAAATGGAAAGTTGACCTTGCTTGATTCTGCAAATTCTGGTACAGTTAATGGTGAAGATACAACAAATGTTGTCTTAGGAGATAAATCCTATGCTGTTTCTATAAAATTTATCACAACAAATCAGGTTATATTGACTGTTAATGGAGTTGATACTGAAAAAATGAGTGATACTGGAACAACATATGGAACTACTTACAAATTATCAGATGGTACTTATGTAGGTATTAAAGCTATCAACTATAATGACTATGCTGGCGGTTCAAGAAGTGTAGATTTCAGTTTAGGTAAAGGAAAACTTGAAATAAATGGAGATGCTGGTAGTGTAAAGATAAACGATAAAGCTATTGATGATTTATACGGATATTTTACATTCGGATCTAGTGGTGCAAAAATCACTTGGTCTAAAATGATAATTAAATGGCAAGTTTCAGATAAAGCATTCTTAACTACTGGAAATGAGTTAGTAATGCCTGGATTTGAAGCCATTAAATTTACTATAGCTGATCCAACTATTGCTACAAAAGAAGTAACAACAGCTGATTATGGAAGCACAGATTATTGGCAATTGAAAACAACCATCAAAGATGGACCTGTTACATTACCTATAATGTATATGAGTGCAACTACTGGAAATATTTCAGGAGTTGGACAATCTGCTACACAATCTTTAATAACTTCTAGTAGCACTGTATTGGAATACAATGCAAGTTCTGCTGGAACTATACAAGCTGAAGGATTTGTTGCTTCATGGGCAAGCACAAAAGACGCTGAATCTTATTATTTGAAAGCAACTGTAAGAAATGATTCTGATGGATCAAGATGTCTTACAACTATCAAAAATAAAGTAACAGATGATACTCTTTGTGAAGACCTTGTAGCTACAGGAACTTGTACTATTGGAAACGTAATTCTTACGGTCGATAGTATAAAATGTTCTAATGCAATTAGTGAGAAAACAGTAAATTTTAGTAGCTCTGCTAATACTTTCAATAGATTGTATACTGCCGGAGGACTTAGAATTTATCTGCCTTATGAAGTTGGAAAAAGAGGAAATGATATAACTCTTGGTAATCCTGGAGCATTGAATGCAACCTTAGCTAATGGTACATTATTGAGCTTAGGAGCTACATCTTGGAAACTACAAATGCAGGAAGAGGATAAAGATGGAACACTTGCTAATGGTAAGTGGATCAATGTAACTCTTCAAAGCGGTGGTTCTGGATCAAGCTATTATGCAACTCAATCGTCAACTTTAGACGGAGACAATACTGCATCTGAAACTGCATCTGGTTCAAAGAAGTGGGAATCGTATGTATATGGTGACTTGGGTACTAAACTTACACAAGATCAAGGTAATACTAACCAATTCGATACAGAGATTGAATACCATGGAAGCGAAATGTATGCAAATGTATATATTGCTGCTTCTAGTGTAACTTCAACTGCTGCTGGAGACATAAAAGTCTTCACAGATGCTGAATTAACTTCTGTAAGCGATAAGAATCTTGTAATTGTTGGAGGATCATGTATCAACAAAGCTGCTGCGATGTTCCTTAATGGAAACGAAGCTGCTATGTGCGGTGCTGCATTCACAGCAAAAACAACAGTTGGAGCTGGTCAATGGCTAGTTCAAGCTGGTGCAAGTCCATACAATAATCAGAAAATAGCTATGCTAGTTGCTGGTTTTGAGGCTGCTCAGACAGCTGATGCTGCAAGTTATGTCAAAGAAGGCAAATTCACAGATACTACTGTCGGTCAAAAGAAAGTAGGACCTGTTGTAGCTTAAACAAATTTATTTTATTTCTTTTTCTTTTTCTTTTTTTACGCGACTTAACAGGAGTCTCGTAAAAAATATGTTCCTAATTTTCATAGTAGGAACATAATAATTAATCTAAAAATACTTCTCGAATAAATCAATAGCGATAAATCTGTTTAATTAAGCAAATTATGGAATTAATTAATGGTTATACCCTGTGCTCTTGGCACAGGGTGAAAGCCAAGGAAAAATAAATAAACGCTAAGCTTCTTGAAAAGCTATGGAAAATCCGCTTTTCAAATCATATCATAAAGCATTCAGACTAAAGTATCACTTCGTATTTGTTATAAAATATAGAAAAGACTTATTTGTAAATCTAAATTATATTGAGAAGCTAAAAGAAATCTGTAAGGGTTTAGAGCAAAGATACTCTATGAAATTTGAAACAATAGGCTTCGATGAAGACCATATTCACTTTATGCTACAATCTGTACCCAAATATTCTGCTTCGCAAATTTTTAGATTAGTAAAAAGTATAACTGCTTTGCAGC
>CAYHEY010000047.1:0-5953 GCA_964355735.1 Candidatus Woesearchaeota archaeon | reverse complement strand
AGTATTTTATGTAAAAGCATTTTTCAGCAGGTCAAGTGAGAAGCAAAGCTTAAAAAATCAAAATAAACGAGTATATGAGTTCCATAATAATCTGGGGGTTTTTTGAGTTTTATTTAAAAATGAATACTGAATCACAATAATCTTTAAATAGCAATTCATGTAGATAAAAATATGATTAGGAGATATACTTTTAATAGTGGGGGTGAGTCTTATGCTTGGAATCGAGATATTTTTAGCCATTTCAGCAGAAGTGGCAGTAACAAGGGATTAGGAGATTTCATAGTTATGGTAAATCAGGAGCAGTATACCTCTGGAGCAACAAAACCTGCTGGAATGTTAGACATATAGGAGTTATTTGAGTGTGCTGTAATTTTAGAACACGCACTTCCTGCAAATCAACCTTCGCGAGTATCAATTATAGGCGCCGAATCTGCAGTGGAAAAATTAGTAAATGAACATTTGCCAACCATCACTCAAATCCCACTTAGAGAAATAGCACAACCAAAACCTTAAAAACCATCAACACCACCTCTTTTTATCTTGTGACATTTCAAGAGCTTAACACTCACAAAAGTTCACAATTTAGCTGCCCTAATAGTATAGTGGCTTAGTACACATCCCTGTCACGGATGAGACCCGAGTTCGATTCTCGGTTGGGGCGTCCTTGGCTATACTTTTAAATAACACATCTGTTTTACGAATGAGGTCCCGATTACCCTCGAATAAGTCAGAAAACTACTTTTACCCTTTAATTTTCATAATTAGATAATAAAGGGTAAGATTTAAATACTCTAGATTTCTAGATAAAACATGGTCTACATATACAAAAAACCAGCAAGCAAAGACAAGAGTTATTATTACCTGAGGGCTTCAGAAAAGAAGGGAGATAAATTAATAACTAAAGACATTGCTTATCTTGGAAGTTCTATTGAGGAAGTAAAAGCAAATCTAGATAAACTTCCTAACTACAAAGATAAGATAAGGAAATCTTATAAGATTCTGAATACCTTTCTAGAATCTAATCATTTCTTAGAAAAGGCTCAAAAATTTAAATTAAAGCAAGACCCTCTACTTAAGGAAAAAACTAATGAAATTGAAGCTTGCAAGATTCATTATGATAGAGTTTTTAATAAATTACCCGAGATAACAAAAAAAGAAATATTCAAGAATTATGTAATAGAGTTCGCTTATAATACTGCTTCCATAGAAGGCAATACTATTAATCTAGAAGAAGCTAGAAATCTTTTAAATGGAGGCATTACTCCTAAAGATAAAGAGTTAAGAGAGGTCTATGATCTACAGAATACAGAAAAAGTTTTTTTTGAATTATTAAATACTCTGGTTAAGAGTCAGCTTAATCATGATTTAATTACAGATATACACGATAAACTTCTTGAGAGAATAGATGAAAGAAAGGGTTATAGAACAACAGATATAAGAGTTTTTCATAGCAATTTTGATGCTACTCCCGGAAAATATGTAAAGACAGATATGGACTTATTATTAAAATGGTTTAAGGAAAATGAAAGGAAAATGCACCCTCTTGTTTTAGCTATTGTTTTTCACCATAAGTTTGAGAAGATACATCCATTTTCAGATGGAAATGGAAGAACAGGAAGAATGATTATAAATTATATTTTATTAAGAAATAATCTTCCTCCAATGATAGTTCATAAAAAATCAAGAAGAGAATATCTAGAAGCCATGAGGGAAGCAGATGAAAGCAGTATATGGAAATTAGATGAGAAGAGTTATTCTGACTTAATTAACTGCGGGGTTGAAGAGTTTTTAGATACTTATTGGAATCTTTTTCTATAGTTCGAGATTTTGAATTTGTAAGGAGATTTTAATTCAAGATAGGTTTTTAAAACATAGTTACCTCTCTACTACTAAGCACAAAAAGGGAAATATATGTAAAATATATGCTAACCATAAATGAGATATCTATTGTAATTCTGGTTATAATCTGGACTATAATAATTATTTCTGCTATATTTGATTATGGCAAGAAAAGGGTTGTTAAAGAATATCCTGCTATTTCTTTCATAGTTCCTTGTTATAATTCAGAAAAAACAATAAAAGATACAATAAAGAGTATATATGACTCTTATGACGGACATGAATTTGAAGTTATAGTTATTGAAGATAAAAGCACAGATGATTCTCTATATATCTTAAGGGGTTTACAGAAAAAATATGGTTTTAAATTAATAATTAATAATAAGAATCTTGGCAAAGCAAATTCTATCAATCGAAATTATAAAAAATCAAAATATGATCTCATTTGGATGGTTGATTCAGATATAATCATAAATAAAGAAGCAATCTATGGCATTTTAGCAAGATTTCAGACTAATCCTAAACTTGTAGCAGCTAATTGTGCTTATAAAATGAGAAATAAGGGGTGGTTTGCTAGGATGCAACAAATGGAGTGTTCTATGATGTCTTTTATCTTAATGTCTCATAATGCTTTTTCTACGCTCTATCTTTGGGGCGGATGTTTAGCTATAAAAAAAGCTGCTTTCGAAAAAGTTAGAGGATATTCTGAGAATATGTTAACAGAGGACGCTGATTTAGCTTTTAAACTTAAAGAGCAAGATATGTATGTAGAGCATAGTATGATTCCTGTTAGTTGTATTTGTGTAGATAATTTTAAAGGGTGGTGCAAGCAAAAGAGTAGGTGGATTTCTGGAACAGTTCAATGTTATATAAAACATGTAAAAGTCTGGATAAGACATCCCTTGCATATTATATTTCTCTTACTCTTCTCTGTTCTAAGTATTATATTTATAATTCTTCTTCTGAGAAGCATATTCTTCCTTAATACTGTCTGGAAAACTTATTTTTTATTAAGAGAAACAACAAGCCGACTTTTGAGTCTAAAAGCTATGGGTTGGTATTATGGGCTTGGATTAATAAAATACCTGACTTCAAAATTCTACTTTGCGGCTTTCTCTGCCCCTTATACTGTGCCAATGATGAAAAATTTCAAAGAAGCATATAAGATTCTATACATATTTCCCTTTGCCTTTATCTATTTTCCTGCACTCTCTATACTCGCATTAATAAGTGTGGGAAGAGGAATAATAAATTATATTCAACTACGAGATGGAGGAAGAGCATGGTAAAAAGATATGCTCTTAAAAGGAGTATGAAGAAAAAAGTAACCTGCATAATTCCTGCCTATAATGAAGAAAATAGGATTTCTAAAGTGCTAGAAGTTGTGAGGGGCCATCCACTGATAAATGAAATAATTGTAGTTAATGACTGTAGCAAGGATAATACTCTTAAAGTAATTAAAAAATTCAGAGATATTAAGATACTAAATAATAAGAAAAATCTTGGAAAGACCTTATCTGTTCTAGAAGGACTAAAGGTCTCTAAAAATGACTTGGTTTTATTATTAGATGCTGACTTACTTAATTTAACTAAGGATAATATATCTCGGCTAATCTTGGCTGTTCTGAATAATAAAGTTGATGTACCTATCGCTTTATTTGGAACAATGTTTGCATTCAGAATAATAGGTGCAGATTCTGGTTCAGGACAAAGAGTCTTTAATAAAAAGATTGTTGACTTTAAGAAAATAGCAGGATTGGAAAAATATGGTTTTGAGAGTTATATGAATAAAGAGATAATTGAACAAGAGTATTCTGTTAAAATAGTCGATTGGAAAAATGCTGGCTGTACTACTAAAGGAGAAAAAGAAAATAAGCTATTCCCTGTTAGAGCATATGTCTCTATGTGGCTTCAGATGATAAGAACTACAGGATTTTTTGGATTTTTACTGCAGTCTTTTCAATTAGCAAGATTAAGTTCAAAAAATAAATAGATATGTATATTATTTAAAATATCTAGATAGTTTCTTGTAGGTCCACTTTATCAGATAATATAATAAAACCGTGGTTATTGCGAGAATGGGCAAAATAATAGATTCTAATCGAAAATATCTTAGTGCATTATCTGCTGTAAGACCTGAGAAATAGCCTGCTGCTACAAAGAGTATTGAGGCGATTATATCAAAAACCGTAGTAATTATAAAAAATCTTTTGAAATCTACTTTTATAAAACCTGAGAGAAGAACTGCAGGGACAGGTAGTGGCGGTACTAATTTTGAGAAGATTAGTGTTTTTCCAAGATGATCAGTTAGATGTCTCTCCATAGTCTTTATTCTTCTAGGATTTAATCCAAATACTTCTACAAATCTTTCAACTCTTTCTGTTCTAATCATTCTTCCAATAAAATATAAGATTTTATCGGGTATAGAGTTTCCAAGAATAGATAAGATAAAAACCCAGTAAATATTAAAGATACCTAAAGCGGCTGCAAAAGCAGCAACATAAGTTATTATTGGACCTTCTATTATCATCAGCAAGAGAAGTATCCAGTAACCATGGGTCTGTAAAAGTGCAAGTATTGCTGAAAAATTATTTGGATCTAACATAGCATCATATTTTACTTTATCTTATTTTTTCTTCTCCCAAAAGTCTTTAGTTGTGCATGGTTTCCAGCCATTGTTAAGCAATTTTTTTAAAAGATTCATTTCAAATTCTATATTGCCATTTTTTACATCATTGGGATGTATGGAGAATCTTAAAGGCAGATTGAATAAAGAAGATAGGAAAACAAAGACAGGAGCATAGATTCTTGGAAGATAGTTTAAGAGTTTATTGCTACCATAATCAAAGCAGAGTACTAAGGATGGCTTTTTCTTGTCTTTTCTTAGATTTATTAAGTGAAATGGTGCTTCTGCATAGTCTATCTTCATCTTTTTACAGACCTCTAGAAGCTCATTGGAATTCTCCCAGCGAGGAGCTATAAAATTTTTTGGGTGTTTATTGAATATTCTTTTAAAAATAATGAAACTGGATTTAAAAATTTGCTCTATCTGCTTGGTGTTTTTTTTAGTGAACTCCCCACCATAGGCATGTTCTTTTCCAAATAGAAATCTTTTAATTAAACTTTGATCTTGAGAGTAGTGAGTCATGCCATGAAAATTTATCTGTGCTGAAGAAAACTCTGTTTTTAGCTCTTTGATAAATTTCTTGTCATTCTCTAGAGGATGTTCTCCAAGCCAGTTAAGTATAACAAAAGCTTCTTTTTCTTTTATTTTCATTCTGTTTAAATAATCAAAAATAATCTTGAGCTCTTTTTTAAAAATGGGAGAAATATCATGAATACTTATGATTATATTTTTCTGCTTTTTCATTTTATGAGGCCTGTAATCCAATTTTGAAAGAAATAAGTAGGAAGAACGATTAATAGAAAAGCTAGAATAAGCCACATATACTGATAATATTTTGGCTTAAAATTAGCAAAATCTAAGCTATCTATAAAATTAATATTTTTCTCATGATCTGTAAATAGGTATGTAACTATAAATAAGCCTGCTAAGATAAACACCGAGTACACAAGCGAGAGGTAGTTAGCTTTATCAGAAAGAGTAAGAGCAAATGCGAGATTTACAGAGAGTATATGGAGTAAAAAAGAGACAGCTATATAAAAAAAGCCTTTGCTCTTTGTTCTTTTAAAAGTTACTATCTTAAAATTAGAGAAGATTACCAAAGAAAGAGTTATAAGAGTGATAATCTGCGAGAATAAACCAATGTTTATAACTCCTTTAATAAACTGGGTATTCTGGAACAGTATTCCAATAATCAATAGAAGTGGGCTTAGTTCACAAAACCAAAACAATTCGCGCACCTCTTTTGCTCTTATATTTCTTATTAAAACCAATAATGTTAAGATAATAAGTACATACAGAGTTATAGCAAATTCTGAACTCATCACCATACCCTCACCTAGACTTTTTAATTTATAAACTTATTTAATCTGTTAAGTAAACTTCTGAACTTTACATATACCCTGCCTTCTTCAAAAACTCACACGCTCCTTTTTTCAGAAGTCAGATCTATTTTATTAATGTCCATAAACTTAAACCACATCATTTATG
>CAYHEY010000046.1:0-5982 GCA_964355735.1 Candidatus Woesearchaeota archaeon | reverse complement strand
AATTAATCAGAGATATGCCCGCACACTTTCTTTACAGCCTGTATTGTTTTTCTTACTTCTTCTTCAGTATTATAAAAATAAAAACTGAGTCTACAGCTTGCAGGAGGGTTAAGACCATAAAAATGGTGGGCCAAAGTAGCACAATGACAACCTGCTCTTGATTCAACTAAAAATTTATTCAGTTCTTCTGCTATCTGAAAAGGAGTTTTAGAGTGATCTTTAAGCACAAAAGAAAATAAAGGATTCCTTAGTCTAGAATCTTTTGGCCCAAATAAATGAATGCAATCTATATTACTGAATTCTTTTAAAGCGACTTTAACTAGATTTGCTTCATGTTTCTCTATTTTTTTCATGGCCCGCTCAACAACTTCTCTCTTAAGTCTAGAATTACCCATAAAATATTTGTCTTTTCCAGGATTAAGTGCAAGATCTAAAAGAATTTTGATAGCTTCTGCAGAGAGTATTGTTCCAAGTATATTTGGGGTGCCTGCTGTAAATTTCCACGGCAATTTATTATAACTCACTTTATCAGGAGATACCTGGCCTTCTGCAATCATATCACCCCCATATAAAAAGGGTTTCATGGTAGAAAGTAATTCTTTTCGAGCATATAATCCACCAACACCAAAAGGAGCAAGCATTTTATGAAAGCTCCAAGCCATAAAATCCACACCCATTTTTTTCACATCTGTAAAATAATGAGGAACATACTGGCAACCATCGACAAGAAAATAAGAACCTTTTTCTCCATTTGGTTGCTTATAACCACTAGATTTTGCTATTTTTCTAACTTTTCCAAGCTCGACCTTAGTACCAAGAAAATTCGAAGCAGCAGTGCAACAAACTATCTTAGTTTTATCATTTACAAGAGATTTTAAATGTTCTAAATCTAACTCGCCTGTAGACTTATCAAACTTAGCAAGTCTGCATTCTACTTTTATTCCAAATTTCGGCAAGATTTCTTTGCATAAAGCATACCAAGGAATATAATTAGAATTATGTTCCATATAAGTTGTAACAACATTATCTCCATTTTTAAATTCTGTAAGCAGAGAATACATAACTGCATTTATCGCTTCTGTGGCATTTCTGTATAATATTATCTCTTCTCTCGAATCTGCACCTATAAAATCAGCAATAGTATCATAAGCATTTTCGAAAAGAGTAGTTATCTTTTTTGAAGCATCGCTCTGACCTCTGTGAACATTATCGTAAATCAGAGCCAGTTTATTAAACAAATCTGTAAGTTTGACAGGTATCTGAGTAGTTGCACCATTATTGCTTATAATTCTACCAGAGCAAATTGCAGGAAATTGTTTTCTGATTTCATCTAAATTCAATTCTCCTGTAGAGATACCAAAATATCCTTTAATTCTATCTGTATCGAGCATCTCTTTGCAAAGAAAAAATCGTTTATAAACTCTTTGATGATAGAAAATACAATCAAGGCCTGCAATAAAAACATATACTCGAGAACATATATCTTTAAAATATTAATCTCACTATTTTTACAATGCTCTTAGAAGATATAACTCAGGGAATAGGAAATACTCCTTTGATTAGAATAAATAGAATAAATCCAAATAGGCAAGTAGAAATTTTTTCAAAATCTGAAGCAAATAACCCCACAAGAAGCATAAAAGATCGTATTGCTCTTGCCATGATAGATCAAGCAGAAAAGACAGGAGAACTTGTAAAAGGAAAAGTAATCATAGAGCCGACTTCAGGAAATACTGGCATAGGTCTTGCAATGATCGGTGCAGTAAGGGGCTATGAAGTAGAAATAGTAATGAGCGAGGCAGTTTCAATAGAAAGAAGAAAAATACTTTCTGCTCTTGGTGCAAAAGTTATTCTTACTCCAGGAGATAAAGGCACAGATGGTGCAATAGTTAAAGCCAGAGAATTAGTAAGACAAAACCCGGGAAAATATTTTATGCCTGATCAGTTTTCCAATCATGCTAACTATATGGCCCACTATAGAACAACAGCAGAAGAAATCTGGAGAGATATGGAAGGCAGAATAAATTATTTTGTGTCTTCTCTAGGAACTTCTGGCACTCTTATGGGTGTAAGCAGATATCTTCATGAGCGAGATCCCGCTATAAAAATCGTCTCTGCTCACCCGACAAAAGGTCACTATATCCAAGGTTTAAAAAATATGGAAGAAGCGATTGTTCCTGCAATCTATGATCCCAAAAAAATAGATATAACAATCATGGTCGAATCAGAAGCAGCTATTAAAATGGCCAGAAGAATAATGCGAGAAGAAGGTCAGATTGTTGGTATGAGCAGTGGGGCTGCAATGTTAGCAGCCTATGAAGTCGCAGAAAACCACGCAAAACCAGGAGAAAGAATAGTTGTAATATTTCCAGATAGTGGAGAAAGATACCTAAGCACAAAACTCTTTGCAGAATAACCAATAGAAACATTTATAATTCTCAAATCACTTAGTATAACATAAAAAAGAGAAAATGGCTATAAAAGCAGGAGTAGGTATTTCAGATAATTCTGATGGAATTTCTGCAATACAAGAAGCAATAAAAAAGAGCATAAAAGATATTGGTCAGCCAAAATTCTCAATAATCCTTATGTCTATAAATTATGAAAATGATTTAAAAGATATTCTCAAAGAAGCAAAAAAACTGCTTCCAAAAACCCAGATAGTAGGTGGAACAGGAGCAGCAATACTTGCTTCAGAGGGAGTTTATGTTCGAGGCATAGGTGTCTTAAGTGTTTCAGGAGATCTAGAAGTCGGCATTGGTGTAGGCAAAAATTCCAGGACAAAATCCGAACTAGCAGGCCAGGTTTCTATGACCTGCGCAATAAAAAATCTTGGAAAAACAAAATATAAAAATAAGTTTGCAATAGTTTTTGTTTCAGGCATGAAATTTCCGAATATTCCTGGTATGAAGACCATGATGAAAATGGGAATTTCAAAAAACTTGTTTCCAATGCTTTCTAATTTTATGGCAAAAGCAGGAACAGGCCCAGCAAAATATGAAGAGGTCTTAGAAGGCGCAAATAAAGGCTGTGAAGGCAAAATCCCTATTTTTGGAGCAGGAGCATTTGATGATTTCAAAGGTCAAAGAAATTATCAGTTTCTCAATGACGAGTATTTTACAGATGCTATTGTAACTCTCATAATCTCCTCAGATAATAAAGTAAGTCTAGATTTTAAACATGGCTTAAAACCCACAGGCAAAAAAATCAGAATAACTTCTGCAAAAGGAAGTCTTGCTTTTGAAATAAATGGAAAGCCTGCTTGGCAAGGCTTTAAAGAAGCCTACAATATTCCAGATGAGTTAGAAGATAAGTGGAAAAATAATCCTGTAGCCATGACTATAAGTCAGGTTCCTGCTGAAAAAGATGAAAAAGGAAATTATTGGGTTATTGCTCCTCTTTGTGTAATAGGTGATGCAATTCTCTTTGCAAAAAATGTAGAAGAAAAATCTCTTTATATTTGTAGCGGAAGTGGTAAGGAGATTCTTCAAGCAGCAAAAGATGTTTCTGCAAAAGTGGCAAAATGCATAAAACCTGCTTTCGCACTTGTCTTTAGCCCTGTTCCAAGAGTCATGACTATGATGGAAAATATAGATGTAGAAAGAAAATATATAAAAGAAAATTTAAAAGATACTCCCTGGTTAGGTTTTTATTGTTGTGCTTCTGAAGTCGCTTTACCAGAAGGCAAAAAAGGCAAAAACGATTTTCTCAAATGTCTTAATGAAACTATAGCAATAGCGGCTATGGGAAAATAAATCTTCTAAAAAGAGAGAATATAAGCTATTATTTCAGCACCTTAATAATATCCTTTCTTGCCTTATCTAACTCCATCATTATCAAACCCCTATTTGCAAGAGCAGGGGTTATAGCCACAAGAGAAGTATTTGTATTAGGTACAATAAAAAAAACAACTTCATAATCCATTAACTTAAAATAAATCTCTTGCAGATTATATTTCTCATACTCTTCAATTATAACAAACATATCGTCCATTGTTTCCTGAAGCATATCCCACATAGGCAAAACCTCTTTCCTAAAATGCTCTCTCTTTGGGATTACTCCAGACATACCCTTGCTAACAAGCATGCACGCACATATATCCTCTATCTTCATTAAATTTTCTAGAACTTTTAATATCTCTTCTTTGCTACTCTTCATTTTTTACATTTATTCCTTTAGAAGTAAATTCAAACTCTTTTGGTCTAAATGGATGCGTTGTTGATCTTAATTTTCTGATTTGAATTCTTCTCATATTCAAGGTTTCTTGAAGAGTTAAGATTATAACTCCGTCGCAGGCAAATTCACTTAAAGTATCTCGCGTGATATACTCTCCTTTTTCTCCTGCCTCACTTATGAGTATAGTTGTACAGTCTAAATCTCTTAAATCTTCTATCAACTGATATATAAATCTCTTAGCAACATAATCGCCGATTACGGGTGGAGAAAAAACAATATTATCGCCAATAACATCTTTTACAGCAAGTTCAGAAGGCATAGTATATATCGGCGCATTTATGACTAAAGTAGACAAAGAATCTATAACCAATCTTTTTATTTTTTCTTTTTTAACCATCTCTTTTATTTGGTCTATTACATCTCTAGTAAGTTTTTCAACAGGTACAGAAAATAAATTAACCTTCCCTGATTTCTCTAAACTTTCTATATTCCAATTAAATTGCTTTGCCTGCTGTCTAATTGATTCTGCTCTTTGTTCAAAACTTACATACAACCCTTTTTCTCCAAATTTTACTGCACCATTAATAATAAATTCTAATGCAAATATGGTTTTTCCTGTTCCAGGCCCACCACAAACAAGTATAGAAGAATTATATGGAAAACCGCCCTGAACCAAAGCATCAAAACCTAGTATGCCTGTAGCAACTCTTTTAAGCCGAGTCTCTTTCTTGACCATTTTAGACATTATCTCTTAGAACTACCTATGATTTTAATTCCCTTGTCTGTTATTTCAAAAGCCAATGGTCCTCTAAAATGTTTTGTCATTCTCATCTTAGAAATTCTTATAGCTCTATCTCCTTCTCCAGATATTCCAGAAGAGAATAATTCTATTACACCATCAACAGAATACTTTGTAAACTTAATTTCTTCAGAGATATCATATTTTCCTCCAAAGTCCTCATCGCTTTCTCCTGCAATTAAGACACATACATCCAGACTTTTTAACCAGCTCAAAAGATCATATATCTGTTTTCTCAGATTATTCTCCTTAAGCAAACTAAGAGAAAAAACATTTATAGGATCAATACACACTCTTCGAATATCTTCTTTAATAATCAGTTTCCCCAACTCATTCTGAAGATCTTTTATAGAAGAATTTGGATTAGTCTTTCTAATTATACATTTTCCTTCTCTTTCCAGCTCTTCAAAATCCATGCCTTGCTTTTTTGCCATTCTGTTTATATCCCTTTCTTCTGGCTCAAAACTAATATACAGACCTTTTTCTCCAAATTTTGTCGCCCCATTATACAGAAATTGAAGAAGAAAAGTAGTCTTTCCTGCACCCGCATTTCCTATAATTAAATTCAAACTATCTGAAACTAATCCGCCCTCACATAATTCATCAAATCCAGGCACCCCTGTTTCTGATCTATTCTCTTTTTTACTTTTCATTTTTAATAGCACCATCTTTAGTATCTCTAGTTTAAGTCAATTTATATACTTTTTTATGTCTTTAATTTGTTTATTAGCTTTAGTTTTATCTTCTACAGACATATATTCATAAAAATGTTTAACCCTGGATAAAATTCTCATAGCCCTATCAGGATTTGCCTCTGCTTTTTTTAATTCTCCAAATAAATATCCCAGCATCTCAATAGGATCTCCTCTTTTTTTGATTTTTAAAGAAACATATCTTGGAATAAAAAAAGTCCATATAAAAAGGAATAAAACAATAATAAAAAGAAAAGTTATTAAAGAAAATATAACATATGACTGTGTTCTTGAATTTTTCTCTACGCCTTTAAT